>JAJZKX010000010.1 GCA_021850745.1 Thermoplasmata archaeon | reverse complement strand
GAAAGTTCCAAGGGCGTACAGCAGAATTGCTATTCCCAGTGTCTTCATTCTTCCAATCTTATCAGCCAGGGGGCCAAAAATAAAGGCAGTTCCCCAACCTATGAGGAAAATAGCAAAAAACATCAAACCGTATGAAGGCAGAAGAGTTTTGCTAATTCCACTGTTTGGCAATATAAACAGTAGAGATGCGACTAGAACGAAAGCATAAATTGTAGTGTCGTACCCGTCCAGGAGCCAACCAAAATAACTGGCCCAGAAGACGTGCTTTGCGGATGCGTCCATCCTATCGCTTGGTATAGAAGTTTCGGTCATTTAATTGTTATAAAATAACATGGCTTAAAACTTGTCAATTTAGTCGAATATTCAGTACGTCAATTGTTCACGGAATGGATTTCCAAAATTATTTTGGCAGCAGAAGTTTCATTAACGGGAATTAACGCTCTTTTTTATGTCCAGATGAAAAACTGCAGGTGATTCCAAAAATAATATCAGGGGTTTATGGCTTTAGACTTTCATCATGGAAAACCATCCCCCACTACACGGCTTGAAAGTACTTGACCTTACACAGGCAATGGCTGGCCCAATCGCCACAATGCTGATGGGTGATCTTGGCGCAGATATTATCAAGATTGAACCTCCAACGGGGGACCAGACACGAACATGGGCCCCTCCGTTCATCAATGGCATCTCGGCTTACTTCCTGAGCGTAAACAGGAACAAGAAGAGCATCTCCCTTGACCTCAAGTCACCCAGGGGACAGGAAATACTGAGGAAACTTGCTTCAAGGGCAGACATACTAATGGAGAATTTCAGGCCCGGAACTCTGGACAGGCTCGGCCTCTCATATGAAGATGCACAGAAGGAAAACCCAGGCTTGATCTACTGCAGCCTTTCTGGTTATGGCCAGGATGGCCCTCAGAGGGACTGGCCTGGTTATGATCTTACTGTTCTGGCAAACAGCGGGCTCCTGAGCATCAATGCTGAGGAAGGCAGAACACCAATCAAGTTTGGAGTTCCCATTGCAGACATTGTTTCAGGAATGTTTGCCAATACAGCCATCCTCAGTGCACTATACGAAAGAACAATCAGTGGCAAGGGACAGCATATCGACATGTCCATGCTTGACGCAAATTTCACCATACTCACCCACCAGGCATTCAACTATTTTGCCACAGGTAAGAATCCCAGGAAGCTTGGATCAGCCCATTCAAGCATAGCCCCCTATCAGGTATTCAGAACCGGGGACAGTTTCATAGCCTTAGCTGTAGGAACGGAGAAGCTCTGGAAGGTATTCTGCAGAAGCATTGGAAGGGATGATCTCACAGACCATGAGCTGTTCAGTGAAAATGCCCTCAGGGTGCAGAACAGGGATAAACTGGTGGAAGAGCTGGAGAAGACCTTCAGCAAAACAACAACTTCAGAACTGTTTCAGAAGTTCCTCAAAGCCGGTATCCCTGCAGCTCCCATAAACACCATAGAGGAAGCCATTGAAAATCCTCAGATCAAGGCCAGAAATATGGTTACTTCAATGGACACCCCTTATGGAAAAATACCTGTCATGGGCTCACCTTTCAAGATGTCAAGGACTCCCGGGAAAGTTTCAAAGGCACCACCTCAGCTGGGGGAGGACTCAGAATCAATTCTTGTAGAAATCGGATACAGCCGTGAGGAAATTGAGTCGCTGAAGAAAGATGGGGTCATAATGAGCCCAGGCAATCAATAGTGTATCCCTATTCTGGCTCACACACTGGGCCATTCTCATCCATTCCAATCCTGAGGCGATCGCCTCTCTTAACATCTGATGTCGTGCGGCAGAACCCCCTAGCTCCATTACCACTCTGGAACATTACCACTCTGTAGTCGTCTGGAAATGGTTCAGGTGTTGCAATAAGGTGCACGCTGTCAAGGGCCACAGCGCTTTTTACTTCAACTGAATCGAATCCTTTGGAGCCGCACTTAGGGCATACCGCCCTCCTGAAAACATATTCACTTGAACATTTGCTGCATCTGTAAAGTTCCATCAGGCCACCTCGTAAACGAAGGAAGTGGAATTGTTTCCGAAACCTGCCATACTTAAACTGAAACCGGTGCTTACATTTTTTGCCTGCCTCTTTCCAGCTTGCCCTGTAAGCTGAAGGTAAATCTCAGCTGTCTGGGCGACTCCGCTTGCACCAATGGGATGCCCCTTTGAGTTCAGCCCCCCGCTTGTATTGATGGGGAGTCTTCCGTCGATGGAAGTTTCACCTGTTTCAAGTGCCTTCCAGCCTTCCCCTTTTTTGAAAAAGCCAACATCTTCGGACTCAACGATCTCAAGGATGGATGCCATGTCATGAAGTTCCGCAATGTCCATGTCCTGAGGGGTCTTTCTTGCTGATTTGAAAGCTTTCTTGGCGGAATTCTTCACTGAATCAATGGAGACCAGCGATTCCCTGGAGGTTATGGAGGATGTGCCTGAGCTTGCTCCAGTTCCGGTGATCTTTACAGACTTGTTCCCAAGGCTCTTGCTATTTTCATCTGAAGTAACAAGAAGGCTTACCGCGCCATCGCTTACAGGGCAGTATTCAAAGATCCTCAGGGGATCGGCAATAATCCTGGATGCCATTACCTTCTCCAGGGGAACATCGGCCTGGAAGTGTGCATAGGGATTTAGCGCTCCGTTATGGTGGTTCTTCACTGCAACCATAGCTATGCTTTCCCTGGTGGGTGAAAACTCTCTGATATAGGATCTCGTCATGAATGCAGCAAGAGATGGAAGGGAAGGACCGCCACGCCTCTCTTCAGGAGGCAGCAGGGAGGCGATTATTCTGGTTGATTTCTTGGTGGGGTATCCCGTCATCTTCTCTGCCCCTATGACAAGAACGTTCTTTGCTTCATCTGATGCAACCAGGGATTTGGCCACAAGCACTGCTGAACCTCCGCTGCCACTGGTGTTGTCGACTCTCATCGAGGGAACATTCTCAATGGCCAGGTGAGTCGTAAGGAGGTTATTGAGGCCAGAAATATCATTGAACTCACCTGAATATGAGTTGGAGACCACTACAAAATCTATTACATCGCGGAATTTATCCACAATTGGAAGCGCAGATTCAGAGGATATAGCAAAGATATCCTCGTCTCTCTTGCCAAATCTGGCAAAATTGGCTGCTACGATTGAAACCATGTATAAAGAAATGGTTTGGCATTAAAAAATCATGCCTATCAGAACCCGCTGGAAACCTGTGAACTGAAACCGGCATCCACCTCAAGTATCTGGCCGGTAACGAGACTGTTTTCTATGAACATCTTGACGGCTTCCGAAACATACCTGGCATCATGTCTTCCATTCTTTCCAAGCCGGTCACTGAAATCTGCATTGCCGCAGTTTTCCTTAATTATGAAGCCTGGAGAAATCGCATTGACCCTTATGTTCCTGTCGGCCAGCTCATGGGCGAGCAGCTTAACCATGTAATCGATCGCGCCTTTCCCTGCTGCATAGCCAACATGGCTGTTCATGTAAACGCTCCTTGCCGCTGAAATCACAACGATGGCGCCTCCAGACCCTGAGAAATGTTTCACAGAAGCCTGTACCACATTGTAGAATGTGGTTGCATTGCTGCTCAGTGATGAACCGAAGTAAGATGGTTCTACTTCCTCAACCTTCTTTGTGCCAAAGAACCCCCCTGCAAGGTGCACCACAGCATCCAAGCCTCCAAGTTTCTTTGTTAGCTCGCTTATGGCCCTGGAAGTATCTTCGCAATTCATGAGATCACAGCTGGAGTAGTGTGCGTCAATTTCACTAGCCACTTTCTTGCCATTCTCTCCTCTCGAGATTATTGCAATGTCATGGCCTGAAGCTTTAAGCAGCTTAGAGGCGTTACAGCCCATTCCGCTTCCTACACCTGAAACAATGATTCTTGACATTGTTTACATAAGCATCTTCACATATTTTACATGAATGATTTTGCCTATCATGCCAGAAAGCAAAATCAGAATGTACAATTCTTTAAAAAAGGTTAAAAAGTGGAATTTTTGAATTATTTTATTGGTATGCGATCGCATGTCAAGGCAATGAAATACAGGGTACGGTGAAAATTTATTCTTTGCGAAGCCGCATTTTAAAAGGTTTCAATAATATGTCCTTTTATTTAGACGCAAATCGTATAGAAAGTTTTAAATTAATTATTTGCTAATATTTGTCGTGTCTTCTAACAAATTGGAAAGACTTGTAGTGATCTCAGTGTTAGTTATCATTGCAATAATGTTGCTGGCACCATTTTCCACAGGACTTGGAGGAAACGCCACTCCTTCCAAGGCACTAAAAACTTCTACCGCCAGTACAAGCAATGCACCAGCTTCACCGAGCACACCAACTAATTGGACCTACCCAACAACTACTATGCAGGAACCCGGTTATACGAATGGAACGTATACCGTAGGAGCTACAAACAATGTTGGTCACCTAAATGAATTTAGAGCCTCCAGTCTGTACTCATTCCTTCTCCTGGATGAAATTTACGACTCACCGGTACAGACTCTTCCAAACGGAACCAACGTTCCGTGGCTTGCAACTAGCTGGAACTATTCTGTCTATAACAAGACAACAGCCAGTCCAACACAGTTTACTGGAAACAACACTACCTTCGACCCGCTAACTGGAGCTTGGACAAATTACAATGTAATATGGACTGTTCACATCAGGCAGGGAGTCCAGTGGACTGACTACAACAGCTCAAACGCCGCACAGACATATACATACAGCAACACGTTGTCTGCCAACAACACAACGGGCGCCCATTATACACATACTTTCAGGTACCCTAACAATATTCAAATGCAGACCCACACAGTTCAAGCAGCAGATTTTGTCTGGTCATGGCTTATGCTTCAGGGCTCAACAGATTTCTCTGGTTCATATCAGAGTATCGTGAATGTTGAACCAACCAGCAATACCACAGTCCAGTACTTCCTCAGCTCCCAGTCTGCCACTTTCACAACTTACACACTTGGCGCACCGATCCTGCCTTATCACATATGGGGACTTGGCGGCCACAACTTCTCAACAATACCCGGCCAGTTCAACTACATGAACACAAGTGCTGCTGCAAAGAGCACACTTGGTTACAACAACTGGAACCTTAACTACACATCCGATGGCTTTGCACCGGGACTTGTTGGAACTGGTCCGTTCATGATGAATGGCGGATATGGAATGCCAAAGGGATACGAGGTACAGAACCAGGGATGGAAGTTGTACGTTAACCCGCACTACTTTGTACAGTACATAAACAACAACACATACAGGCAATACACGCCCAAGATCTATTCATTGTACTTCCCATTCTATACGTCTATATCCAATGCAGTAACAGCAGAGCTCAAGGGGCAGATTGACACAATTACCCAGGGAGTAACACCCAACTTTGTGCCAACAGTTCTAACAATGCCTAACACTTATATTTACCACAAGCCGTCCAGCGGTTATGGATACATGCAGCTGAATTCATTTGCAAACAACGCACCATTCAACATAACTGAGTTCAGGCAGGCCCTTAACTATGCCACAGACAAGGCATATCTTGCATCAGTGGTATCATCTGGCTATGATGTCCTTGGACAGCCGGTAATCCCCACATCTGACCCACTGTGGAGAAACGACTCGACACCGGGCTATTCATACGATCCCCAGAAAGCCATAGCGTTGATCAAGGCAATACCTGGCATGACCAACCATTCTGGCGTTTGGTATTATAATGGCAACCCCGTCAAGGCCAACATCCAGATAACATCTGCGGCCTCAAATCCAATCGGAGTAGAGGGAGCACTGCTTATCCAGAAATGGTGGACTGCCGTAGGTGTGCCAACATCAGTTACACAGGAAACATTCACCACACTGGTACCGAACCTGTTGGATTACAACTATAACGTCATATCTCTTGGAATTACTGGAATATCCGGTGACCCGACAGGCGACTACTTTGCCTTCTATAACCAGGCACTCGGCAATGGCACAGGGTTCTACCTTGGTCCGTTCTCAAGCTTGACTGCCTCACAGGCACAGAGCGTGGGACTTGCTGACCACAGCTACACTGGAAAGCAGATAAACAGCTACATGAACAACCTGACCATTGAGCTGAACACCATAACAAACCTGGCCCAGAGGCTTGCCATATCAAAACAGATACAGGGAATATCAGCAGTCGAGTCAACCATGATAAACTTTGGTTACCCAATTGACATCCTTGAATTCACAAACACAACATTCGTGAACATATCAAGAACAAACGCTCTCCCATACACTGGATACATGTGGTATGCATTCGAGACGACCCACAAGAGGGCAACACCGCTCACATCCTCATACACATCCCACCTTGAGGTTAATGTCACAACCAGTTCCAACATCCTCTACAACGGTCAGTACGCCAACTTGACCATTACTGTAAAGGACAGCAGTTCTGGAAACCCGGTAAGCGGAGCATCTCTCTTCGTAGGAGTCAACCCCGCGGGAGCGCTGCTTAACATAACCAGCAACTCTTTGACCACGAACTCCAATGGGCAGGCTAACTACGAATTCCAGGTGTTGAACACACAGCCTCTAATATATACACCTGACTACCTCGGTGCAGTAAATCTTTCAGTTGTTGCAACATCAAGCAGCTCAAGTGTCGGACCCGGCCTGAGTTCAGTTCTGGTAAATATCCTGCCACATTCAGTTAGAATGCAGACGTCAAACATAGGACCATTGGAGAAAGGTGGAGCACCACAGAAATACACCATAACCCTGACAAATGAGGCTGGCAATCCAATATCTGGGTTCCAGTACAATATTGAGTCGTTGACCGGTGCTGTGGTCATTGCCCCGACTTCCAGCAGCCAGACGGTTTCAACTGGAACATCTCCGTACGTCTCTGTAAACAACACAAAAATGTACAATGACAACCAGATCACCTCAATCAGCGGCACAACCGGAAGCAATGGAACAATAGTTATCATGGTGTCAGCAAACTCAACCTTTAACTTCGGGGCATCTGGAAACATAGCCGAGAGCTATCTATTCTTTGGAGACATAATATCTGGAGCCACTGTAACAGGTGCACCCGGGTACATGCTTCCAGCAGAATGGACTACAGCTAACAATGCAAACGATGGCTTTGGAACGCAGCAGCCTATTGAACTGCCACTGGAACTTTCTAACGGCGCACCAGCTGTTAAGATAACTGTGACAAGCAGTACGACTGAAATGAACTACAACGGCAGCATCACCTTTACCGCAACAGTTACAAACGCGACATCCGGTAAGCCGATCGCTGGCTATGAGGTTGAGTTCCTGGCACAGAATGCACTTGGAGCGAACAGAGGTTACTTTGTTAACTCAAATGGAACCGATGTACTTGCACCTAACCCCAACAGTGGATTTGGAAGCGTATACATACCTGGCCTTACCATAAAGACCAACTCCCAGGGCCAGGCATCTGCTACCTTCTATCCTTACCTGTACACCTACAGCAACGCATCAAGCCCATCATTCCAGAAACAGGCATACCAGTCCAGTTCTCTGGTTCCGGCTGATATGTGGGTAATAACTGTAATGGGTGACAACTCAACGAGCTTGGCTCCACTGAGCTCGATGATGGTTTACTCTGCAGCTTCAATCCACCATGTAGCACCCCCAGCCGCCCCATTCAATTACACATATGTTGTGATTGGAGTTGTGGTAGCTGCAGTGGTCATCATCGGAGTTGCTGTCGGGCTGTCCAGAAGGGGAAAAGCATAAATATCAATTATTCCCCAATAAATTTTTTATTTTTCCATTTATTTTTGCGAGGTAGAATCACATGAATATATACCTGATCACAAGAAAGATCCTTCAAGCCGCCATCCTTATAATTCTCACAGTAATCATCATATTTGTTGTATATCGGCTGATGCCTGGAAACCCTGCCGATTTATTCCTTCACTCTCTCGGCGCCAGGGCAACCGCTGCCCAGAAGAAAGCACTGCTTGCCTCACTTGGTCTTAATGGTGGGAAATGGTCCTTTACAGGCTTTTTAATATATTTCAAGGATATGTTCACAGCCAATTTTGGCTACGACTACTATAATGGGTCAAGCATAAGTGCAGAGCTTGCACAGGCTCTGCCATACACACTTGCCCTTATCGGCACTGCAACCATTCTGGGCTGGGTCATTGGGATTCCATTGGGAATCACCACAACAAGGCTCAGGAACAAGAAGTCAGAGTCTCTAATACTGACATCAAGCCTTGTGCTCAGCTCCATTCCTTACTTTGTGCTGGGCATTGTCCTGTATCTCTACTTAGTGGCTTTCAGCTCGTTCTTCCCCATTTCATCTGGATTTAAGTGGAATGACCCCATAACTACAATACTGTGGGACCTGTCGCTTCCACTAATCTCCCTTGCCATAGTAGGTGCTACTGGTCATCTCATAACAATGAGGGCTACCATGGTATCGATACTCGGGGAAGATTTTATCAACACGGCGAGGGCTAAAGGTGTCCCCGAGAAAAGCATTCTAAGAAAGCATGCCGCAAGAAATGCCATGATCCCCATCTCCACCAGGATGGCTCTGGAATTTGCTTTGGTAGCCAGTGGCGCATTGATAGTTGATGTTATATTCAGTTACCCCGGCATTGGCCTGGAGCTGTACAACGCGACACTATCGGAAAACTACCCCCTATCAGAAGCTGCCACTTTCCTGTTCTCCCTGGTTACGATATTTGCATACCTAATAGTGGACTTCATCCACTCATGGTTGGACCCAAGAGTAAAGGTTTAGGTGAATAAATTTTGACTGAAAATGAAGAAAACAAAGGACCACAAACGTTTGAAAAGATAAAGTCCCAGAGAAGAAGTGATGCCATAAACCGCTTCAAGAAGCAGTTCAAGATATACCATAAATCGAACTACGGAAAAGCTGGCCTTTACATTCTCATAATATTCGGGGTAATTGCGCTTATTTCACCAATAATTGCGCCCCAACCCTATTCTTATATCGCACCAACCGTGGATACACATGCTGCGAATATGCGATTCGAAGTTAACCTGACTTCCGACCTGGGGTCTTCACAATTCTTGCCAATGAGCGCGTCCTCCAGCGTAACAACTGGAAGTTACATTGTCTCATTTGCTACAACAAATGGAAAGATATATGCTGCTGGACTGGGTGGGTCATCATCGACTCCGATAAATTCGACCACTCTGCTGACAACGGTTTCCGTGAACTCATCAAATGCCCTCCTGGATCCTACTATAGTGTCTTTTTCCAATTACAATACCCTGTTTGGGGCAAGAGGGGCACTGGTGCTTCAGAACTTCCTGCTTTGGGGCACTTCAAATGGGACTATGGCTCTCTCTGAGATAACATGGACGGGCGGCCAGGTAGGCTACGGCTCACCAATGCTGAGTTCGAACCAGTCCCTGCCTGAAAACGGCACGCTGGTTTACACACCTATAAGCAATACTCAGCAGATCTCACAGCTCCAGCCAGGCACAACTCCATTTTATGACGTCTCTTCAGTGGCGCCTGGTCTTGGCACCATTGCCAAGCTGTTCACAGAAACTCATAATGCCTCAGGTTATTACCTGAATGAATTTGGCATTTATCCGACACTGCACAAGATATGGAGCACCCAGTTGTCACAGTCCATCAAGCCCAGTAAAATGAGCTTCTACGGCTCCTATTTCACGAGCGATAACGGCGCCTCTGTCATTGTTTCTGTGGGAAACCAGACAAGAGAGTATTCTGCATCTTCGGGCTCAATTGTATGGAACAGGACCTTTGCATCCCCTGTCACATTGAATGCCCCCCTTATCCCCTCAAAGTACCAGTACCAGCAGGGCTCTTACAATTCAGCATTTGTAGCAACTGCAAACAATAATGTGTATGGAATATACCTGTCCAATGGAACTGCATATAAGGTTCTCAGCACAACACACCCCATACTTTACCTTGACAGTTCTCAAGGCAGCTCAGGCTTTCCCTCCACCTTTGTAACCGAGACAGCCAATCACGCGTTTCTTACGAGCCAGAATTCCAACGGCACCTTCGTGACATCAGAATTCAGCCTCATATCAGGGCACGGCTCATACGACGTCAGACCTATATATGACAAATCCGCCGCAACATACATCTTCGGGACAAACCAGGGATTTCTCATATCCATGCAGACTCCGATATCAGGCTATCCCTATACATGGTCGGCTATCCTGTCGCATAAGGGCAACATAACCAGCCCCCTGCTGTTCTACGACTCAAGTACTGGCAGGGAGGAGATAGGAATCATATCACAGTCCGGTTACATGTACGCCTACGATGCAACGGCCCACGACTTAAACCCGATCCCACCGACACTGAACACTCCGACTGGCAATGTCTTCCTGCTTGGTACGAACATTGACGGGCAGAATGTGTTCAGCCAGTTCATCCAGAGTTTCGGCATAGACTGGGAAATCGGCCTTTCAATAGGATTTGCTGTTCTCGTCATAGGATTGTTCATAGCGATGATTGTAGGTTATATGGGCGGCGTAATCGGCAGCTTCTTTGAGACACTATCCCTGACAATATTCCTGATACCAGGGCTGGCACTTCTGATTGCGCTGGCATCAGTGCTGGGATCTGGATACCTGACCCTGATATTCATCGTAACAGTAATATCATGGCCTTTCACCACGTTCACCCTCATAGGCCTAGTACGGCAGATAAAATCAAGGTCTTTTGTCGAGGCAGCCAAACTCTCAGGAGCAAGAACCCCTTCCATACTCAGACGGCATGTCCTTCCCAACATCCTCCCGCTGCTACTTTACCTGCTTGCAATTTCCATAAGCGGGGCCATAGCCGGAGTATCGACACTGCAATTCCTTGGAATAGCGCCGCTGACCGCTGCAACATGGGGAGGAATGCTCTCGCCAATGCTGGGAAACTTCTTCTTAGCTGTGAGGGCTCCCTGGTGGGTCCTGCCCCCGTCAATAGCCCTGACCATGTTCATATTCGCCTTCATCTTCGTGTCCAGAGGGATGGATGAAGTGGCAAATCCGAGGTTGAGAAGGAGATAATTCAAATGACAGATGAATACAACAGAAATCCCGGACAAACTCTTGTGGAGGCCAATGGCCTCTCGGTTTCCTTTGCAACCGCAGACGGAAACGTGAATGCACTTAATGACGTAAGCTTCGAAATCAGGGAGGGAGAGATCCTCGGGATCATTGGCGAAAGCGGATCTGGTAAGTCAACACTTGCACTGAGCATCATGTCCCTTCTACCAGATAATGCAAACGTAACAGGCAGCCTTAAGTTCAGGGGAGAGGTGGTAACGGACTCAGAAAATTCAGGAAGGGCTTATTTCAACCTTTCCAGGAAGAGGAGGATGCTTCTTGACCAAAGGCTGGCCACCATGAGATGGAAGGAAATCTCCATGGTATTCCAGGGCGCCATGAACTCACTTAACCCGGTTTATTCAGTGAGGAAACAGATCAGGGAAGTATTCCAGATACACACTGACCTGTCGGTGCAAGAGATCGACAACAGGATAATGGAGACCAGCAGGGTTGCAGGTTTCAACACAAAGTTCCTGGACTCCTTCCCACATGAACTCAGTGGAGGAATGAAGCAGAGGGCAGTCATAACCATGGCCCTTGCCTTAGACCCGGTTCTTGTGATCGCGGACGAACCAACCACGGGCCTTGATGTCATCACCCAGGCCAAGATCATACGTGAATTGAAGGAACTCAGGGAATCGGGAAAGATAAGATCAATGGTTATAATTTCCCATGATGTTGGTGTTGTTTCCCAGCTCGCAGACAGGGTAGCGGTGCTGTATGCCGGAAGGCTGATGGAAATCGGCGCTCCCGAAGACATATACCTTCACCAGGGAAACCCATACTCGAAAGCCCTCATTGAAAGCTATCCATCCATAAAGAACACCAGGAAGATGGTAACAGGCATACCAGGCTCTGTCCCGGACATGCTTAAGCTGCACGATGGTTGCTACTTTGCTGATAGGTGTTCCATTGCCGATGATGTTTGCCACAGGGAGAAGCCGCCATTTGTCGAGCTTGTGCCGGGCCACATGAGCCTTTGCCATTTCGCCAAGGACTTCTATTCCAAATCGCAGGGCCTGAAGATCAATGTGGACGAGACAGGGAGCGACACCTTCTTCTCCAAACCACGCAGCAATGAGCTGCTGATAAAGGGAGACAAGCTTACTAAGTATTTTACCCACACCAGCAGCCAGCTAGCCGGGCTATTCTCCAGAAGCGGGGAAAAGATAGTAAGGGCAGTTGACAAGATCGACCTGAAACTAAACAGGAGCGAAATCATTGGCGTGGTTGGGGAAAGCGGATCCGGCAAGACAACTTTGGGAAGGACGTTCCTGCTTTCCCACAAACCTACAAGCGGCTCTCTTGTTTTCTATCCAAACGCCCAGGACTTTATGGAAATTGACGAAAGGGGAGGTAGAAGGCACAATAAAATAGATCAGGTTGGCGGGAGTTCGGATGTGTTAGCAGAAATAGCGCTTCACAATATAAGGGAAAGCACACCGCATTTCAGGAACTTCAGGAGGAAAGCCCAGCTCATTTTCCAGGACCCATATGATTCCCTTAACCCGAAAATGACAATACTGGATATTGTTGCTGAGCCTATCTATGCAAACAAGGCGTACAAAACATATGATGAAGTGGTAGAGAAGGTAAGCGCAGCCTTGGAAACAGCCAACCTGAAGCCGGCTGTGAATTACCTCAACAGATTCCCCCACGAACTTTCAGGCGGGGAAAGGCAGAGAGTCTCCATTGCCAGGGCACTGGTGCTGAGGCCTGATTTCCTGGTAGCAGACGAGCCCATTTCAATGCTGGATGTCTCAATAAGGGCAAACATCATGAACCTGCTCATCAACCTGAGGGATGAATTTGGGATGGCAATCATGTATATTTCCCACGATATTGCCTCTGCCAGGTATGTTTCAGACAAACTTGCTGTCATGTACCTTGGGAAGATTGTGGAATACGGGCCCTCCGAGGAAATAATTTCAAAACCTTTGCACCCATATACGAAAGCCCTCATTAATGCGGTGCCAATCCCGGATCCCCACTGGGCGTCAATTGATCTGAAGATTCGAGGAGAGATAGGAAATTCCATTGATGTCGTCCCAGGCTGCAGGTTCTATGACCGGTGCGCATACAGGAAGGACATCTGCAAGTCAGAGGAGCCGCCTGCAAGAGTAGAGCATAGTGTTACATACTTCTGTCATTTCGACCAGAATGGCCTGATAGAGGAACCGGAAGAGCTTCCAGAGACTGGAGGCGGACTGGAACAAGATAAAGTATTTGAGGAGTCAGACGCCTTAGATGGACAACGAAGATCTTGAGGGTTCACCAATTCCTCCAGACATGGCCCTGGAACTCAGGGGTATCTCCAGGAGAGTCATGTTCCAGATGTCCATTCCTTTCATTTTCCTCCTTTTTATTTTGATAATTCTTTCAGTTGCCTTACGGATTATAAAGGGACCTTCTTTTTCCGGGCCAATGCCTGTAATAATAATCATAATTGGTGTGTTTGTGGCCTTTTTCGGGGCTTTCTGGGATTTCGGGGCAAAGAGGTATTTATCAGACATATCGCAGCACAGGGAGAAAGTAACAGATGAAGATGTAGAATACATCAACAGGCAGCAGCTCATGCTGACCCTGATTTTTTTTGGAATTGCAGGGCTATACGTTCTCAGTGCCTTTCTTATCTATTATTTTGTTGTCTCCTAAAAAGGATTGAATGGGATTTATTCCCTGAAGTCCACCTTTTCTTTGTACTTTTCCATCATTTCCCCGATTACTTCAAGGCCCTTCTCCAACTGGGTATCAAGGCCTGAGCGCCAATCTTCAGGGGTGTTCTGCACAGGTATGGTTGGGTCCGTCCCATAATTCTCAACACCATAGCCTACATCCTTGAACCAGAAAGCAAACTGTGGTTGTGTAACTATTGTTCCGTCCACAAGCCTGTGTTTCGGGTTGATTCCAACAACCCCTCCCCAGGTCCTTGCACCAACAACTGGTCCAAGGTTCATGAGCTTGAAGGTGTGGGTGAAAATGTCACCGTCAGAACCGGCATTTTCATCACTGAGTGCAACCATGGGCCCATTCACTGAATATGCAGGATAGGGCTCAACCTCACCGCGCCTTGGCTTATCGTAGCCCATCCTTCTCTTGGCCAGTTTCTCAAGGAGCAGCTGGGAAACGCTGCCTCCACCGTTGTAGCGCACGTCCACAATGAGTGCATCCTTCTTCGACTCAATGGGGTACTGCCTTGTGAACTCTGCAAAACCGTTGAACCCCATATCAGGTATGTGTATGTAGCCAACCTTGTCCTGGGTTTTCCTGTGGACATATTCCCTGTTCTCCTCCACCCATTCCCTGTACCTAAGGTGCTTCTCGTCCGCAATGGTCTTAAGGTAGGATGTGAATTTATGGCCTCCCCTGGATACCCCGAGTGCGACAATCTCATCGGCATGGTTCAGGAGGGCCTTTTCAGGGCTTGTCTCGCTGCCTATTGCAATGCCGTTTATACTTTCAATGGCATCCCCTACCCTGAGAGGGGTGGTTGCAAGATAAGCAGGGGATTTCTCGCCGTCATTGGAAAGGTTGGCTTTCAGTATATGGGAAATCACATACTTTCTATCCTTGTATGCCAGGTCAAGGCCAAGTCTTCCCACTGGAAGTGATTGGGATGCTGAAAGCTCGCCACCGATTTCATAGGAATGAGAAGTCCTGAATTCTCCCTGGAATTCCCTAATGAGGTCAGAGAGCTCGAATCTGGTCGATATGCTCCCTAGAAGCTCATCATATTTACAAAAAGCCGAAGAGAAATCCTTGCTGAGTTTGTCCTCGCTCCAGTAGTTTTCCTGGACAAGTCTTTTGGACTCTCCGTACATCTGCTTCCATTCCAGTTCCTGCTGTACCTTCACCTTTATGCGCCTGAAATCAAATTTCTGCTCCTTCTGGCTGCCGTTCGGTGACTTGAGGTCCAGGCTGAAGAGATTGGATTCAGCATCCCTGAAAGCAATAACATTGCCTTCGCCCGAGATCCTGTAATCTGCAACGCCTTCCCTGACCACTGAAGTTTCACCCGTGAAAGGATTCACTTTAAGGAGCTTTCCGCTTCTCAGGAGCTTGCTAAAGAGGTAATACTTGGACATCCCTTCTATGGGGAAGTCTATTACAAGAAGGTCATCTCCAGCAGATCTGAGGGAGTCATAATCTGAAGCCCTGATGGAAAGTGTTTTCTGTCTCTCAATAAGGGAATCAATTGGATAGTTGCCCTCTATGGCATTTTTGACAAAGGCCTCAGGAAGGTTCTCTAGCTTCAGTGAAGCCTTGAAATTCAAAGGTACTGCAGTTATGACTGTAGTGACCGGGAAAGAAAGATCGAAGACAATGCTGTCTGAAACAGGGTCCAGGCTCCGTGTAGACAGGAAATAAATAAAGTTACAGTCTCCTGAGAAAACCGGTGAGAAATCTGTGGAGCCAGACTCAGTGAGCCGTACTGCCTTCTTCTCTTCAGTTGAGTAAACCTTGATAATGCTGGCAGGTCCCCTTCCCAGGGACTGGTGAAGTTCAGGATATGAGTAAAGGGCATATTTTCCATCAGGCGAAATGCTTATCTCTGAAATTGATCCAGCCTCGCTGTGGTCCAAAACCTGAGGCACGGCCCCCTCCCCTTTCGAGAGATCCAAAGAAAACAGGTCCCCCCTGTTGTTGGAGAACATAGCCATATTTCCTTTCTGGCTCACAGCTAGGCTTTCTATGATTCCTTTACCTACAGGTATTCTCTTGGAGGTGGCCTCGTCAAGATTCCTGATATAAATGTCCTCATTCCCTTCCCTGTCTGAGACATATAAGAAGCGGTTTTCGCCCAGGTAGGTAGGGAACCTGACATGCTCACCCGAACCTCCAATTTCCAGCACTGCACCGTTCTTAAGCGTGGTTACGAAACCAATTCCCCTGCTCACTAGCGAAATGGCCATTCCTGCCCTGTCCAGGCTGTAATCCTCGAAATACTTCTGCGCATCCACAAACTTGTCAGGCAATGCAGAAGGGGCTGAAAGGATTTTCACGTCCAGCTTCCTGTTTTCGCCTTTAACTGGGTCATAGAGGTAAATGTCCCCTGCAGACTGGAAAACCACCAATTTGCCATCGCTCTTGGCATTCCTTACATAATACTCCTTGAACTTGGTGTGCTGCTTCAAATCCTTTCCGTCAATGTCCACGGAATGCAGGTTTCCGGTTCCTGATAGGTCGGAAACAAAATAGATCCTTCCCGAGAGCATGAAAGGTGAAGAAAGGTGCTGGCCAAGATCCACTATCTTTTCAAACCTGCCATTTTCCTCTCCCCTCCAGATGACTCCAGCTGTTCCTCCACGGTAACCTTTCCAATGCGGCTGGTCATTGGCATGCCTTGCAATGACAATATTCTTCCCTGAGAACATAATTGCTGAAGCGGGTCCGTAATTGAGGTGGCTTAGTGGCCCACCTTCCTTGGGGACAGAATAAAGTTCAGTCATGGCGCCAAATGGCCTGTAAGTGTCAGTGGAAAGGACCAGTTCATTCCGCAGAGTCCACCCAGCTATGTCTGTATACATCCTCCTGCTGGTGCTTCTTCCTGTGAGGTACGTTAGCCTTGTCAGGTTTCCGTCTGAAAGCCTTATTGAATAGAGATCAGCAGAACTCCCGTCCTCGCCGCTCTCGAGCCTGAAAACTATGTATTTGCCATCTGGAGAAAATCTGGAATTTGTGACAATTCCCAATCCCGAAGTAAGCCTGATCGCAGGTGTGCCTAAATCCTCTATCAACCAGAGGTCATCGTTCCAGATGAAAGAAATCCTGTTCCCGTATATATCGGGCGAAGAAAGATAACGCCTCATACAATGAAATAAGTGTTGGAATATATAAAATATTCTGGAAATAACTCCGGATAATACAACTGACTAACTCCGAAGCACTGCCAATCGAGCAAAGGGGTCGACTGTCCATGGTTGGGACCAAACATAATTATGAACCATTTTGACATAGCCCCTCAATGAAGATTTCTGAACCTGGAAGAATCGGTGATCTTGAGATCAGGAACAGGATTGTCATGGCTCCAATGATATCCAATCTTGCCAATCCTGACGGAAACACAAATGAAAACCATATTGCTTACCTCGAGGAGAGGGCCGCCGGCGGGACCGGCCTCATAATCACGGAATACACTTACATTAACAGCATCAACTCCAGAGGAGGCAGAAACCAGTCAGGAGTTTATAATCCCGATTTCATTCCAAAGTTTAGAAGGCTTACTGACAGGATCCACTCCCATGGCGCAAAGACCTTCGTACAGCTTGTCCATGCAGGCGGCAAGGCTTTCCTGGATACAAACAGGGAGGGCCCCATGGCACCAACTTCCACAGATTATGTGGGATATACGCCCCGGGAAATGACACTTGAAGACATCG
>JAJZKX010000009.1 GCA_021850745.1 Thermoplasmata archaeon | reverse complement strand
TGGAAGACGTAGTGACCACTGGCGGATCTGTCCTGAAGGCCGTCAGCCTCCTGAGGGAGAAAGGTGCAATTGTAACTGATGTCTACTGCGTTCTTGACAGGGAAGACGGGGGGAGTGATGTGTTGGAGCATGCAGGTGTAAAGTTGCATCCTCTGCTCAGGATCTCTGAAGTCTTCAGGAAATGAAGTTGTCCCGGTAAATCAGGAAAGTGCGTCGTCTATCCTTCCGATCTCAATTGGCGTGGAGGAGTTTCCAACCACGACGCCCTTGCTGTTGGCCACAACTGAAGAACCAACATACATGCTTCCGAAGTTTGCCGTGGCGTCCTTCACGGGGACCTTGAAGAAGGCAGACAATTCTTTCCTCTCTTCTTCGGTCGTATCCGGCGTAACGATCATCCCTTTTGATGTAACCACCGATACACTGCCAACTGTTTTTACCTCCCCTATGAGGCCTTTCACGACTTCGACACCAAGGGCATCCTCTATCTTCTTCACTGCCGACTGTGTGAATCCCTTGTGCACCATTGCACCATGATCATTTGTGACTATGTCATTGCCGATTGCATTGATTTTCTCTTTGAGGAACAGTATATTCCTGTTCCCGGGGATCTCTGGGATCATGTCAGTGTCGTAGGAGACAGGTAGTATCATCCCGTTGGAATTTATCGTAGTGAGGGAGCCTACGAGGTTTGTCTGGTTTACCAGAGTCAGAATGGGCGTGACACCAAGTTCCTTGACCAGCGCCTCCAGGGATTCATCCTCGATGCTTGGGGGTGCGAATACGATATCCTCGGCTACCCTGAGATATACCCCTATGAAGTCGCTCCTAAGAACTGAAAGCTTGATTACCATGTGTTCATGGAACGATTACTTCTGTTGTTCCGTCCTGTAGCTGAACTATTCTCACACGGATCCTGGACTGCGGGTTCTTCCTTCCGTTCGACCATACCATTTCGTTGATCTTCGGATCGATCCATATGTCTAAATCCTTGGCCTTGGTATGCCTCGCAACCTCTTCGCGAATAATCGATATGGCCGTGTCGGCTCTCCTGGCCCTGGACACATTCTTTGCTTCCCTGAGGGAAATATTGAGAAACGTCTCTTCTGAAACCTGACTTTCCACCATTAACTATCACTCACAGCTTTAGATTGGATTTTCTCCAGTGCCTTCTCTTGTCGTTCTGGGTAAATCTCCTTCCCGTCCTCATCATCACCCAGCCGGGTACCCTGCGGTTCGAATTTATCTGCTTCATCAGCCTTATTTTGCGACCAAGTTCCTTGTTCCTGCTCAAATTCATCGCCTCTCGATCTTAATATCCTTCTTGTTTGAGTTCAGCTTATCCAGTATTCCCCTGACCTCTTCGTCGGTTATCTGCCTGCCTACCCTGCCCATGTTTGCGAGCTGTATCAACTGGGATTCAACGCTTTCTGCCATTTCCGGCTTGACAAGCCTTACCCTGCTCAGCCGTTCCCTTGCTTCCGGCGTCAATATCTGCCTGAGGATCTGCTGCCTCCTAGCCCTTTCGATCTCAGCCGCTTTCTTCTGTTCGTCCACCATCTGTTCTTCGGCTGCGGATCTCTGGAACTCCTCCATCTTTCTGCGCCTTATTGCATCTAGCTCATCTTCACCTTCCAGAGTTCTTCACCTCCCCAACGTTAACGGATGGATACCAGCATCATGAATCATAGGAGTTTCTTCAGTTCAGGATTCTCCTTTAACCTGCTCTCTATAATCTCCCTGGCGGTCTTGTCCAGCAAGGACTGTCCCTTTGAAGAGATTATCCTCCCTCTTTTTTCTGTGGAGACATAGCCAAGTTTCTCAAGGGTTTGGAACATATGCCTAACTATGAATCTGCTCCCCTTTGCAGGATGATATCCCTGGGAACCCCTGTCAACCCTGCCGCCATAGTCGGCGCTGAGCCTCGAGATCCCTATCGGTCCCTTGAATGCAACCTTCCTGAGAGTAGATGCGAGCCTGATGTGATACCAGTCATCCTGTACCCAGGACTTCTCCCTGTGTATTCCGGCCTTAGCAAAGCCGACCCAGGACGGCACTTCCACCCGCTTGTCGCCCGCAAATTTCTCCGAGAGTCCTTTTATAAGGGCATCATATGGTACATGTCTGGCATTAACCATTGATCATCACGTGCGACGCACATATAAATTTCACTTATAATGGTTTCTTTGCACCTGTGTACCATTCGTTTTATTTGAATGAAAACGCCCAATGATCAGTTCAACCATATCTCGCAAATCCCCAGATCATGAGTGCAATGTTGATTCCGGCGTCCACGAATGAATTTGCCAGCAACCTGTCTCCTCCGGGTACGGGAATAATCTCAGTAGCGAGAGTGCCAAGTATGACCGGGACAACAAGGAAGAAAATAGACATGGTGAAGAGGGTGAGGAGGCCTATGGTTCCGCCAAATGTCTCCATGTTGACACGATCCGCCTCCTCCGGAATCCTGGAAAACAGGTGGCTGTAGTTCCTGTACATCAGGAAGGTGTACCCAGCAAGCAGTCCAGTGAGAACTGAAACATAGTATTCCCATTGCGAACCATTCCTCAGGAGTGCAAGGATGGTCATGGGAATGGCGAAAAGTGCGAACATCTTGATCGAAAGGCGTTTCTTGGACGAAAGCATGGTCTCCGTTTCCAGTGGAAGCTGCCTCCACAGTTCAAAGCTCCGTGACTCTGCTATCAGCAGTATCGCAGGGTAGAATGAGGCGCAAATGGCAGTGATTGAGAGCATCAGGTAATAGATCCCTATGCTGTTGCTGGAAGCTGGTTGTGAGGAAACGAGGACTGGAAAGAGGGTTGGAACTGCGACAATCACCGGTATGACCATCAGCACCGACACCTGGCTGTCTCGTATGAGTATCTTCCTGTCCTTGCGCTCAAGTGCAGAAGGGATCGGTTCCTGTGGTACAACCCTTCCTGCACGCGGACCGGAGACTTCTGCCATCCCTGAAACCAATTTCCTGCCGAGATATTTGCCTGACGAACTGGCAGCCAGGAAGGAAAATCCAAGGTAACCAAGAGTGACGGCAAAACCTGCCAGCAAGTCCGTGGTCGATCTTGACAGGTTTTCCATTATATATGGTATGTTAAAAGGAAAAGCGATGATCGAGGTGAGAAAATTTACAGAGGGGAGGAGGTTGGGGATCAACTGTGGAGTGTAAAGCATGACCTCCAGCCCTCCCAGGGTAATCGCAAAGGAAATGATCCTCACAACAGGATCGAGCGTGCGGTACGTCTTCTTGATCCTCCATGACCTGGTGGTTAGGAAAACTGTGACCGGCCAGGTAAGCAACACGATTACGGCGGTCCACAGCACGGATGCCACAATCAGGAGCGGAGAATTCAGTTCAAGTGCGAGAATCACGGTTCCCGGAACGGTCACAAAAAAGGCAAGGGAACCATAATAAAGGATGTAGCACCAGAAGAGCACTTTCTCGGGATCCGGGACAGGAGAGTAAACAAGGGGTTCCACGAGTTTCTCCCTCCTCACGGAACTCATCATGTAGAAGCCGTTGTACAGGTTTATCAGGAGGGAGTAGACAAACAGGATGAAAATGAGGTTCTGCGGAGATGTCCCCGTTCCTCCCACAGCAGAATTCCAGGCAACAAGGAATGCGGACACCATGCTGAAGGTCATGGCTCCGGCAGCATAGTTTGCCATCACGAACCTCGCTATGTGCCTGCTCCTGTCTTCTGCATGACCCATCCTTCTGCGGAAGGCTGCGAGATCCTTCATTGCAGTGTAGCGCTGCTCTATCATTATCCTGCTGGCCAGCTCTGAGGTCAGGCTCCTCTTCACCTGAAAGCCTCCCACACCCGCTGCGGAATGTTTTCCAGCCCGCTCTCTCCAGTGAGGTCGAGGAAAGCCCTTTCAAGGCTCCGTCTCGCCCCGCCTCTTGACAGGAGTGCAGATACAGCGTCCTCGGCCAGTATCTCCCCCTTATAGATTATGCAAACCCGCTGGCACAGTTCCTCGGCAATCTCCATGACGTGAGTGGAGAGGATAATGGTCTTCCCGTTGCTGGCCATCATTGCCAGCATATCCTTGAAGATCCTGAATGACCTTGGATCCAGTCCTTTTGTGGGCTCATCCAGCACAATCAGTTCAGGATCATGGATCAGTGCCGAGATGATTGAGATCTTCTGCTTGTTCCCGAAGGAGAGGCTGCCGATAAGTTCGTCAAGCACCGAAGTGCAGTCAAGTGCCTGAGAGAGCGCTTCCAGCCTCTTGTTGAACGTGTCATCGCCAATGTCGTATATTGACGAGATAAGAGAGAGAAATTCGCGGGATGTGAGCGACTGGTACATGACCGAGTCTTCTGGCACGAATCCTACTGCCTTCCTGACCTCAAGATAGTCCGTCCTGCAGTCGAGACCCAGTACCCTGACATCCCCTGAATCTGGCTGAAGAACCGATGCGATGAGCTTAAGCATGGTGCTCTTGCCGGAGCCGTTCGGCCCGATAACCCCGAAAATCTGTCCCGTCCCGATCTTCAGCGTGGCATGCGACAGTGCAACTACATCCCCGTACGACTTCGAAACGTTTGAAACCTCGACCGAGTGATAAGGCTTGGACATGGGAACTGATATATTCATAACCTTTCTATTAACCTGATCCAGGTTGGGAAAGAATGGAAGGCAGTGCGGAATAGACGAGGCAGGCAGGGGCCCGGTTATCGGGCCGCTGGTGATGTCGATCGTGTGCGGAGACCCCGATGAAATTGTCTCCCTTGGGGCCAGGGACTCCAAGAAGATGACCCCCTCAAGGAGGGAAAAGGTGGCCCAAAAGATACGCGACAGGCTTGAATTCACTGTTAGGGTTGTACCTTCAACAGAGATCAATGGCTGGATGTCGAAAGAGAATCTCAACAGGATGGAGGAGAAAATAGCCCTGGAACTTATCGGACATGCCAGCGCTGTCGTCTACGTGGATTCATTTGACGTTGATGAGGCTCGTCTCTCCCGGCTGTTGAGCACGACCAGCGGAAAGGAGGTGCATTGCATGCACAGGGCGGATGACAGAATACCGGCCGTCTCTGCAGCGTCCATTATCAGCAAGGTTGAGAGGGACAGGATCATCCGGGAACTCTCTGCAGAATACGGAAACATGGGGTCTGGCTACCCGTCTGACCCAGTGACGGTTGAATTCCTCACCAGGGCGATCAGGGAAGGAATCGACATATCCGGCATAGTCAGGACTGGCTGGTCGACATACAGGAGAATGCTTTCTGGCAATTCACAGGGGCGGCTGCTGTAGCGCGCCGCACCCTGGGTCTGCTGGATGATTCCGTTCCGGCTGCATTATTCCATGGACTCCGGTACGGCCATGAAATGGATAATTTTCTAAACAATAACGTATTGGTTGGCAGTGAGTTGGTAAATGACCGAATACGTGATTGATTACAAGAAGAACGGGCATGGGATAAGGGTTGAGAAAGTATCGGGAAAACTGAAGGTCATGAAGGATGGCAAGGTTCTGGCAGATTCCCGCAACGCCATGATCCTGGAGGAGGATGGGCTCCCTCCGGTATACTACATTCCCATTTCAGACGTGAAGGAGGGAATTCTGGAACTCACGAACAGGAAAAGCACCTGCCAGTACAAAGGCCTGGCATCATATTATTCCATAAGGACAGACGGTGGAAAGGAAGAGAATAAGGCGTGGAGGTACGCAGATCCAACTGCGGAATTTGATCAGATAAGGGATTATGTGGCATTTTACCCGGATGCCGTGGACGGGTTCGAGGTGTACTGATTTATGCCCGATCATGTTTCCCGCGTGAGCCTGAATGATCCAGTGATTCTCCTGCGCTCCGTTCACGGGTCTCACGCCTTCAACTGTTCCCTGAAGGAAGGGGAGTTTTAACTTGCCTGAAGATATGGAGAGTCTTGTTTCCCGTTTCAATGAGGTCAGGAAGCGCACGCTGGGAATTTGCTCTGAGCTTCAGCGGGACGACTACATGGTGCAGTCAACCAATGATGTGAGCCCGCCGAAATGGCATCTTGGACACACAACCTGGTTCTTCGAGACGTTCATCCTCAGGCCGTTTCTTGATTCATACGAAGAATTTGACAGCCGGTTTGAGTTCATCTTCAACTCGTATTACAATTCGGTGGGTAAATTCCTGGCCAAGCAGAACAGGATGCTGCTCTCCAGGCCGTCACTTGAAGATGTGCTAAGATACAGGTCGCATGTCGAGACTTCAATGCTGAAACTGCTCCCGTCACTACCGTTGAGCAGTGCTGGAGAAATTGCCGGCAGGCTCGCAATGGGGATCAACCATGAACAGCAGCATCAGGAACTCCTAGTAATGGACATCAAGGAGAACATGTACAGATCACCCTACAGGCCGGGTTTTTCCAGTGTCAGGAGAACCGGAGGGAAGGCCTCATCCCTATCGTGGAAGGCATTTGATGGAGGGGTTGTCGAGATTGGATACGGGGGAGACGAATTCTCCTATGACAATGAGCACCCGCGCCACAGGGAGTTCGTGGCTCCGTTCACCCTCTCATCAAGGCTCGTGACCAATGGGGAATACATGAGGTTCATCATGGATGGAGGGTATGATGAACCTGGGCTCTGGCTTTCCGACGGCTGGGACACCGTGAAGAGGGAGGGATGGAAAATGCCTCATTACTGGGAAGAGACTGAACACGGGTTTGAGTATTTTACCCCATGGGGAATGACCCCCGTTGATCCTGATGAGCCTGTGTGCCACGTCTCATTCTATGAGGCGGATGCATACGCAAGGTGGGCAGGATATTCCCTTCCCACCGAGGGGCAGTGGGAACATGCTTTCAGTGAGATGAACCTGGGAATTGATGATGCGGGTTCAATGCAGCAGTGGCATCCTGCAGTCCAGTCAGGCGAAGTTTTCCATGGCGCAGGTGCATGCTGGGAATGGACTTCCAGCGCATACAGGCCCTATCCTGGATACACTCCTCCTGCGGGAGCCATAGGGGAATACAATGGAAAATTCATGGCTCAGCAGATGGTGCTCAGGGGTGCATCCTGTGCAACGCCACCAGGGCACTCAAGGATTACGTACAGGAACTTCTATCACCCGGACAGTCGCTGGCAGTTTTCCGGCATAAGGCTTTCAGGTGAAGGATCGGAATGACATACGGCAGGATTCTTGACATGAAACCCGCTCTTCCTGAATTCAGGAAAGAGGTGATCGCCAGCCTGTCTGATAACCCAAAGTGGATCCACCCCAAATTCTTCTACGATCGGAAGGGCTCTGATCTCTTCGATGCCATAACCTGGCTGCCTGAGTATTACCTTACCAGGGCTGAGACGGAGATACTCACCTCTCGATGCGGAGAAATCGCTGCGCTGACAGATGGTGTTACCAGGGCAATGGAACTTGGTCCTGGCATGGGGAGGAAGAGCCTCATGCTGCTCAGGTGCATCGGCGGCCTGAAAGAGTATGTTCTGCTTGACATATCGATGCAGTCCCTGGAAAAGGCAGTCGAACTGCTGGAGGCAGAGTTCCCGCAGAAAGAGATCACGGGGATATGCTCGGACTACCTGAGTTCTGAATCCCTGCCTATGAGCGGAAACCAGTCCAGGAGCATGATCGTATTCCTCGGGTCAACCATAGGGAACATGGAGACATCGGATGCAGAGAGGTTTCTTGCGTCCTGCAGCAGGCAGATGAAGAATGAAGACCTGCTCTTCATTGGTGTGGATATGAAGAAGGATCTCAAGGTACTGCTCTCAGCATACAATGATTCCAGCGGGGTCACGGCAGAGTTCAACCTCAACCTTATCAGGAGGATTAGCGAGGAATTTGGAGTCGATATACCTGAGGGCACCTTTATGCACCGCGCGGTCTACAATGAAAGCCTGGGGAGGATTGAGATGCATCTTGACTGCAAAGCTGACTTAAGCCTGGATCTGGAAGGAACGCTGATCAGGTTCAGGAAGGGTGAGTCGATACACACTGAGAGTTCTTACAAGTACTCCCCTGAAGAATTTGGGAAAATGCTCCTGGCATCAGGGTTTTCAGGCTACACCCGCCTGTCTGATTCCAGAGACTATTACTCGGTCTTCATTGCCAGAAAGTAGCTTGGGCATTTCCATAAACGTTAATGTACATATGCCAATTCTGGAACTCGATGCCCGTAGACATACACATTGACAAAGCCGATCAGGCCGACGACCATAATGAGAGAGGAATATCATTCTTCAACCTCCAGAGGTATCCTGATGCAATAAAGGAGTTCACAAGGGCCATAAAGATCATAGAGAATGACCCGGACTACCACTACAACCGCGGTCTGGCCTACTACTCGATGAAGATGCTGGAACAGGCAATCAAGGATTACGGCAGGGCAATAGAGCTCATGCCTGACCACGCCGATTACCATAATGCGATTGCGTCCGCCTATGAAGATCTTGCGGAATTCCAGAAATCGCTCGATCATTTCAACCGCGCAGTCAGCCTCGAGGGAGATGTGCCTGATTACTTCTACAACAGGGGAAACCTGTACAGTAAGATGGGGGACCATGAGGCAGCGCTCAGGGACTTCTCCAGGGCGGTTGAACTCAACAATGCTGACCTGATATTCCTATACCGGAGATACGAAATGGAAATGGAGATGGAGAGGTACGAGGATGCTCTTGCGGACATGGATACCGCAATCTCGCTGGTGCCAAGCAACCCGTACTACTACATTGGAAAGGCGGAGGTTCTCAGGAGGATGGGAAGAAAGGACGATGCAAGGGGCGCCCTTGAAAATGGGCTCTCCGTGGTTCCGGACAACCCTGACCTCCTCAGGGCGCTGGAAAACCTGTGATCACGGACTTAGAAGTTCTTCTTCCTTCCCGCCGTAAACGATCCGCATCACTTCTCCTATTCCCGCTGAAAGAACTTCCGCATTCTCCACGGTAAGGTTCACGTGCCCGATCTTCCTTCTCTTCCTTGGCTCCTTTCCGTAATCATACAGCTTTGTACCTTTAATCTTCAGGATTTCGGACGCCTGAACATCCGTGAGTGCTTCGCCAATGATGTTGACGATTCCGGTGCATTCCAGGTTCTTGGTATCTCCAAGCGGCATTCCCGTGATTGCCCTGATGTGCTGCTCAAACTGCGATACATGGTATCCTGATAGCGTGTTGTGACCTGAATTGTGTACCCTCGGCGCAAATTCGTTCACTATCGGGCCGTTATCCGTGACGAAGAATTCAACTCCCAGAACTCCTGTGTAATCCAGCTTCTCAGCCAGGGTCGCGGCAATTTCTGTCATTCCGTCGTCCTCACATGGTGCCTCCGTGGAAAGAAGCATTCCGTGAAGGTGCCTGTTTCTTGATGGAGGAAACGCCATTGTCTCGCCGTCCCTTCCCCGGGCGATGATTATGGAGGCTTCATGCCTGAAGTCAACAAATTCCTCGATGATGTAATCCCTTTCCTCATCCCCGCCCGCAGGTGGGTCACCTCTTTTCCTGACGAACTGCCCCTTTCCGTCATATCCTTCTGCGGATGTCTTTATCACGCTTTTCTCAAATTTCCCTGATCTTTCAATCGCCTCGGAAAAAGAGTTAGCCGATTCGAAGTCTGCCACAGGTATGCCGTTCTTCCTGAGGAATTCCTTTTCCTCAATCCTCGACTTCTTCAGTTTCACTGGCAGCATACCGGGGAATAGTTTTCCCTGCCTGTCAGACTCGAGCATGGCCTGCATGTCTCCATTCTCGAACTCATATGTCACAATGTCGCAGGAATCAACGAATTCCTGGAAATTCCCAGGCATGTAAAAGGCATTGCACAGGTTGCTCGCGGGCCCCGGATATGTGTCCAGTACCGCAAATTCGTGGCTGAATTTCGCGCCTTCCTGTATGAGCATCCATCCCAACTGGCCGGAGCCGATGATCCCGATCCTCATCAGAACTTGTCACCAAGGACTTTCTCTTCCATCTCTTTCCGGAATCTTGCAAGCCTTTCCCTGACCCTTTCGTCCTGGTTTCCGATAATTCTCAGGGCGAGAAGAGCTGCATTCCTTGAGTTGCCGATTGCAACAGTTGCCACCGGCACCCCATATGGCATCTGTACAATTGACAGCAGTGAGTCGAGCCCGTTAAGGTTCCTTGAAGGCACAGGCACGCCGATAACAGGAACGCTTGTGACTGATGCCACCATGCCAGGCAGGTGGGCTGCTCCACCGGCCCCTGCGATTATGACCTTCAGTCCCGCCTTCTCGGCCTCCTTTCCGTACCGTATCATGAATTCTGGAGTCCTGTGTGCAGACACCACCCTGGTTTCGTATTCCACTTCGAATTCCCCGAGGACCTCTTCGGCTCCTTTCATGTGATCATAGTCGCTCTTGCTTCCCATGATGATAGCAACAAGGGGCATGATTGGTAAATCCGTCTTGCCATATAAGCAAATTCAGGGTCGGTCAAGTGCAGCCAGTATCTCTCCCGTGGGAGGCCTGGAAGCTTTCCTAATCCTGTTTCCGACCGCGAGTCCTATTCCATGTTCGGGGAACAGGTGTATGAAACCGCCCCTCGCATTCATTGAATCCAGGTCCCTCAGTGCGGAAAAGAGCCTGGATGCCACTGCCGACAGGTCGCTTTCGCTTCCCAGCACTATCTTCCGGTTTGTTATGGCCTCTCCAACCTGAGCACTGCATATAAAGACATAATCAGAAAATCCGGGATTCTGCCCAAGTGACATCATCTGATCCTCGGTAACAAGATAAAGGGGAGTCTCAGGAGAGTAGTGCAGGTACTTGGCTCCTGGGGATACCGGTCTTTCTTCGGTCGCAACCCCCCTGGCCGTATCGGTCACTTCCACTGGCCCGAATACTTTCTCAATTTCCTCCACAGGGGTGGATCCTGCCCTGAGCAGCCTTATTGTCGGGGAGGTGAGGTCTATCACCGTCGACTCTATCCCGAGAGGGGACTTTCCAGATACGATCACATATTCGACTCTTTCTGAGAATTCCTCAAGTGCATGTACCGGATCGGTTATGCTTGGCCTTGTCGACAGGTTTGCGCTTGGTGCAGCTATGGGCACCCCGGCGAGCTCGATGAGTGCCCTTGCCACCGGTGAAGAGGGAAAACGGACCGCGACGGTTGGCAGCCCGGTTCTTGCAACCGTTGAGACCTTCCCTGTCGATCTTGCCACAACGGTGAGGGGGCCCGGCCAGAACCTGCTGAGCCTTTGGATCCATTTCCTGTCGATTAACGCAACCTCCCCGAGCATTTCCATGCTGGAAACGTGCACAATGAGCGGGTTGTCCTGCGGCCTTCCCTTGATGGAGAATATCCTTGAGCACGCGGCATCATCGTAAGCGTTCGCCCCTATGCCGTAGACTGTTTCAGTGGGAAAGACCACAATTCCGCCGGTTGCGATTGACCTCGCAGCTTCAAGAAGTGCCTCCCTGTCCGGGTTCCCATAGTCAATCAGCAGTTTCCGCCCCATTTGTTTCTACCCCAATATTTTCCACACGATTATAAGGAAAACCTACCGGTATTCTCAACACATGTACATTAAGGGCCAGGCAGTGCTATTTCTTGAATCATCAGTTGATTTCTTCAGTGGTCTCTCCCACCATGATAATGATCGACTCAGCGGTCCCTGCGGATGAGGGTTCGACTGATTGAGATGCTCTGTCAAAATTCTCTCATCCCCCATATCATCAGTTGCCGCATTCATCACGGAATCCGGTTTCAGCCATATGTCTGAACCTTATTTGATCCACGCTTTATCCTGGCACCCAAGAAATACAGCATGAATCTGGGCGTTTCACCTGGGACTTCCATGAATTTTACTTCTTCTTTTCCTGGCTTGTACGCGAGAAGTGCCAGATTAGCAGAATCAGGAAGGCGAAAACATCCATGGTTTCTAGAACGCCTGTGACCTCCGAGAATACAAAGTTGTCATTAAATGGGGCAATACCTGATAACAGGCCCATGAAGACTGCAGGTGGCAAGAAAGCAAGAAAAATGTAAAGCGCCTGTCTTTCGTATCTTCTCAGGTATTGCGGCTTCCTTTCCATTTCCAATTCTTTTCGCAAGGTCGGTCCAGGAGGGATGATGCCGCGTCTCTGGAGAATAACAGCATATACCAGGAGCGAACCAGTCCCAAGAAACATGAAAAACAGCAGCCATTCAAAGTACTGGAACCCCCCAGGTACGAGCAACGAAAAACTTCCAGAGATCATGAAGAGAGCGAATCCGACCAGACCAGCAACAAGAACCACGTTGGAGAGCCCTTCCGGGCTCATTGATCCTTTCCCTGATTCCTGGCGGGAGACCCTGTACATTGTGATAAGTGATAACGCGTAGTTCACTACCATTGCAATGAGTAGCGCGTACACGAAGATCACGCTCATCGCGTTAAACTCCTTAAGTCCTCACCCCGAACGTAATGTGCTATTCTCCGGAGTGCAAACCCTGCGTGCTGAATCAACGGGAAGGCATAACCGGCATAGTTAAGATTCTTTCACATAACGCCTGTTGAAGATTCGGTTTCGACATGACTCTCAAACTCACGTTGAATATTGCCGAAGGTCGCTTGGAATGCCGTCCTGTCCTCACATGATTTCTGTAGGGTAGTGACGTGATCCAATCTTGGATAAAGTTATCTATCGTGTCTAGATAAGAGGTTTCCGGTTTACCCGCATTCCAGAGGAGGTGCAGCAGATAGAGAAGGCAGGCAAGAAGAATGTAACTAGGATTTTTAGCTTCCTGAAGCCGTTAGTCTTCAGTTTCAGGTACATCTCTGCCAAGAAATGGTTCTTCGTTGTCCTCATGATCGCCGCCGTGATATCCACCGTAGCTAGGTTGCTTGTGCCCGTATACATAGGGAGTTCTGTATCCGGAATAGAGAGCGGAAACCTCTCGCTTGCTGAAACCTTTGCGCTCCTGATCATTTACGCCTCCATAATTTCGGGCGTGACCAGATTTGGCGTCAACTACATTGCGCAGTATCTTGCCCAAACATATGCATACAACCTGACTGGAGACCTTTTTTCGCACATACTGAGAAAGAAGTTCTCCTTCTATGAGAGCCAGACATCAGGGGACCTTCTCTCCAGAGGCACCATGGACGTGAGGGCGAGCATGAATTTCATAGTGTCCACCATGTCGCAACTCATACCGACAATGCTCCTCATCCTGGTTTCCATTTACTTTCTTTTCAGCATCAATCCTGCATACTCGCTTTCGTTCATACTTGCCGTCCCCGTGCTGATCTATCTGGGGATAGTTTTCCAGAGGAAGCAGAGGTCGCACTGGCGGAATATAAGGGCCAATTATGGACGGATGAACGAGGAACTGCAGGAAAATATAGTCGGGCAGAGGGTTGTCAGAGGATTTACCGCAGAGGATGAGGAGATAGGGAAATTCACCGGCACGACCCAGGAATATTACAGCGAATACATGAAGGTGGCCAGGCTGAGGGGGTTCTACAACAACTTAATGCCATTCGTGATAAGTGCTGCTGCGACCTCTGTCCTCCTCTATGGTGGATACACCACCCTGATAGCCAGGGGAGATGTGGGCCCGCTGGTTTCCGTGATAAATATCTTCACGATGATGAGCTTTCCTGTCGGGTTCATGGGACGCCTGATCGTGTTCTCTGAAAATGCCAGGGCAAGCATAGACAGGATCTCTGTGGTGCTTGATTCGAGAGATATCGAGGATCCAGTGGCCGGGGAAGGCAGCCCTACTGGGTTCGAGCTCACGATGAACGATGTGACCTTTCATCGGGAAAAAAGGCTTGTCCTCGACGGCGTAAACCTGAGTGTACGCAGGGGTGAAGTCCTGGGCATTGGTGGGAAGACAGCCGCGGGAAAGAGCACCCTTGTGAACCTGATCCCCAGATTCTATGACCCAGACTCCGGTAGCATAAAGATAGATGGCACGGACATAAGGAATTTCCCCCTCAGGGAGTTGAGGAGAAAAGTAGCCCTTGTTCCACAGGAGATCAACGTTCTTTCAGGGAGCTTCCTGGACAACATAGCATTCGGGAATGGAGAGGTGGACAGGGACAGGGCAAAATGGGCTGCAGACATTGCCCAGATAAGCGGGTTCATAGAATCACTGCCTGAATCGTACGACTCAATGATCGGGGAGAGAGGGATCACGTTGTCCGGAGGACAGAAGCAGAGGGTGGGGGTTGCCAGGGCAGTATACGAGAAACCCGAGATCCTCATACTTGACGATGCAACTGCAAGCGTAGATCCAAAGACAGAACTCGACATGCTCAGAGCCATAAAGAATGACCTGAAGGACCTGTCAATTCTGCTCGTTACCCACAGGGAATCCGCCCTCAAGTTCTGTGACAGGGTGCTGATGGTGGAGAATGGTAAACTGGTTCGGAAGGAGACTGAAGAAGCGGATGTCCACGAGGACCCCGCTGTTTTCCGCGAAGGAGGTGTAAACATTGCCGGAGACGTATGAGGAACTTGAGGAAGACCTCATGAAATCCACCAAGGGATCCAGGGTTTTCAGGAGGCTCATGGGAGATATCCTGAGCCAGAGGAGAGATACTGCGATTCTTGTCACCGCCGTCATGATAACAGCAGTTGCCGGCACGCTGTACCCACTTGCCCTTGGGGATGCGATCAACGGGATAGTCGACGGCAACGTGAATCTCCTGGTCCTTTTCGCCGCCTCCTTCCTTGGCCTGTATCTCCTCAGCTTCTTTTCCAACAGGCTGAGAACCATAAGCTCCACGAAACTGGCCCAGCGCTCTATCAAGAACATAAGGGACAGTGCGTTCAGGACTCTCCAGAATGTTCCAGTATCATTCTATGGAAAGATCAAGATGGGATACCTGATAAGCAGGATTTCAAATGACGCTGAGAGCCTGAGCGATTTCCTCACCTTCCAGCTTCCGCAGGTTGTGGCGGGCGTCTCCACGGTCATCCTGTCAATCTCCATAATGATCTATCTCGATCTTGGCCTCTCCCTGTATGCCCTTATCATTGTGCCGGTGATGATGGCATTCACGTTCGGGATACAGGGAAAAGTCAGGAGGAACTACCTGAGGACGAGGAAGACCATTGCCGCGATCACAGGGAGCATGGCCGAGAACATTGGGGCAATACGCGCAATAAAGTCCTTTAACGTGGAAGACAGGACCTATCAGAAATTTGACAGACTCAACCGTGACAATTTCACTGCGAACATGAAGGCGGCGTTTGTCTCTTCATTCTACGGCGCCAGCATAACCGTAATTGAGTCTGTCGGGATTGCGATAGTGATAGTTGCCGGTGCAATGCAGCTGATCTCAGGGGCAATAACCGTGGGCCTCCTGGTGGCATTCATAATTTACGTCCAGGAATTCTTCGATCCAGTCCTCCAGCTTTCCCAGCTTTATAACTCATACCAGTCAGCCGCTGTCGGACTTGTCCGGATTTATGGAATCATAGACAGCGAACTGGAGAAGAACGGCGCAGGAACCTCGCTGCCCGTTACTGACTGGAACACGCTTGAGTTCAAGGATGTCGGTTTCTCCTACGGTAAAAGCCGGGCCCTTGACAGGGTGAATCTCCGCATCGAACGTGGAGACAAGATTGCCATTGTCGGCCATACCGGGGCCGGGAAAACCACCCTTTCCAATCTGGTCCTCCGTTTTTACTCCCCTGGCGAAGGTAAGGTAACGGTTGATGGCAGAGACCTGACAGGCATCGAGATGAAGAGCTGGAGAAGACTTGTAGCACCGGTGCTGCAGGACCCTTTCCTCTTCAGGGGATCTGTTATGGAAAATATCCGTTTTTCCAGGCCTGCCGTCACCGAGGATGAGATAGAGCACCTCGCCACGCAATACGGCATGAAGGAGATCTTTGAGAGCCTGCCGGAAGGCATACAGACTCAGGTGGGAGAGATGGGCAGAAACCTCTCTGAGGGGCAGAGGCAGGCCATATCGGTAATGAGGGCTTTCATCAGGGACTCCCCGATCATGGTCCTCGATGAACCGACATCCCAGATAGACCCCTACTCGGAGAGAATCATAATGGACGCACTCAGGATTTACCTTAAGGACAAGACGCTGATCCTGATAACGCACAGGTTCTCCATGGTTTCGCTGGCTGACAGGATCATAGTGGTCGACATGGGACAGATCGTGGACAGCGGGAATTTTGATGAACTTATGTCGAGAAAAGGAGTTTTTTCTGAACTTTACAACCTGCAGCATGGCAGTTTCGCCGATTCCTGATGCCAGACTCAAGTTGGCCATTCGATCTTTGTGGGTACAGGGATTTTATTGACAATCAGGGGTGCCCCACATTACATGAAATATCAGACAATTGCCGAACATCATTAACAAAACGAGAATATTGGATTATGTACTTTCAACTTATCCCGTTGATTATGGAGATCATGGACGATACTGTTTGCCCGATGATCGAAAGAGAAAGTATACTTAGCGGCAGATTCTGAAGCTACTTGTGTTACTGCAGATCATCCGGGATATTCCTCGCCAATCATGAGGAATATCTCAGATTGGCTTGGCCCAAGGAAATTCCATCTTCCCAGGCTTTATCATGGGGGAAGGAGATGCTTGGTCTCCACGCAATAAACAGGGAGATCCCCTTCCTGCGATTGACACCAATAATGGGTGGGCACAGTTCCTGAACGGTTATCGGTGAGGAGGAAGATAGGCAGAGAACACCTGGCACAACAGGAGCAGGTCTCTTGGTATTGCAATGGGTCTCAAGACCATTGCATGCAATCTCATGGCAAAACCAAACATGGAGGCTGGAGAAAAAGCCGAGGAAGATGATGAAAATCGCCAGTTGTTGAATCGTAGATACCCTAAGTTGGCAATCATTTTATTCTTAGTATTGATGAGCCAAAGAAAAAGAGTTAGTTAAATGCGTATTGAGAATTACAGCCTGTTTCTTGACTTTTCCTCCGGCAGTGATGATTTTGCCGGCGTAGTCCGCATAGGGACAACCGGTAACGCGGAGGAAGTGAGGCTGGATTCCCTTGGTCTGCAGATAAGGAATGTGTCCATAGGTGGTGAAAGGAAAGAGTTCTCCATCGACCAGCCGGGCCAGTCACTAACAATACATGCTCCAGTTTCAGGAGACACTGTGATAGAGATACAGTACGCGGGCGTACTTTCATCGTCCGTAATGGGCGTCTACAGGGCAGGGGGCGGAGATGGTGAATTCATCACCACGATGTTTGAACCAACCGGGGCGAGAACCGTTTTCCCATGCGTTGACGAACCTGGCTGCAAGGCAACTTTTGAGGTGGAGGTTGCCACAAGACCTGGTTTTGAAGCGTTGTCCAACATGCCGGTCGAAGAGACGCACGAGATGGGGGGAAAGAAATTCTTCAGGTTCAGGAAAACACCCAGGATGTCAACATACCTTCTGTACGTGGGAGTGGGAAAATTCAACAGAAAGACTTAGAGCGCAAATGGCTGTGATTACATGTTGATAACGCCCGTGGATCAGGAAACGGGAAACGATTATCCCCTTGCAACCGCATTGAAGACAGTCGGATTTCTTGAGGATTACTTCGGGATCAGGTACATGCTCCCCACGCTTCAATTGATTTCCGTGCCTGAATTTGCTGCGGGAGCCATGGAACAGTGGGGCGCCATCACATTCAGGGAGGGTGCACTCAATACCTTTGACAATTCTTCACACCAGACCATGCGGTATGTTGCCATCGTGATTGCGCATGAGATAGCCCACCAGTGGTTCGGCAACCTGGTCACCATGAAATGGTGGAATGATCTCTGGCTCAAGGAGAGTTTCGCCACATACATGG
>JAJZKX010000196.1:697-4166 GCA_021850745.1 Thermoplasmata archaeon | reverse complement strand
AGGAGTTCATGGATCCTAGGCAGAGAAGAATGGCGGATTCCAGTTCGGATCCAGTGGTAGTATTCATTCCGCTTGTGTCCTCATATACCTGAACAGTAGCCCTTTTTCCATCAAGCCTAATGACCTCTCCCACAAGACCGGCATCCCCAACTTTGACAACATCGAACATCCTTACCCCTTCGATGTCCTCTGCAATTACCACCGGCCCTGAAATTCTGACTATTTTCCCCATACATTCAACCTCTGATCTCGACGCCAAGAACCCTTCTTGCAAGATCCGCTACAGATTCCAGGTCCTGGCCGCCTGGAAGCGGAATGAATACTACCACTGGATCCGAACTGGAATCCGCCATTCTTCTCTGCCTAGGATCCATGAACTCCTTTATGCTCTCCGAAACCATGATAAGTGAGAAGGAAGAATCCCTGAGGAGCTCTATCACCTTTTTTGCTCCCTCTTCACCTGTGGCAATGTATGAATCTAAAAGGCCGATAAGCCTGAAGCCTATGACCAGCTCCCTCTCCCCAACCACGCATATTCTGCCCGATGTAATTTTTCCTGCCAAGCCTTAACAACCCCTCAGTATATTAAAGACATTATCTTTTCTCTTGGAATATTGTATATATTCCCAAACGCTGCTGACCTTAGATTCTCCCTTTCTCTCTCTGATTTAAGGATATAGCTGAACGTGTAGGCAACGGAAATTGCAAGGGCCGAGAACCTTTCAAGATATTTTGAATAGAGCCCTCCCATAAGTGTTGATTCAACCATCTGGAGCCTCCCAGATGAACCTGCAGCTGCGAGCCTCTCCCTTGCCCTTTCCTCCATTGGAAATTTCTGGAGTGCTTCCTGAACTGTTGAGGATGAATATATCTCCTCAATTCTGGAAAGTGGGACTGCGCCTCCAGGTATCATGGAGTCAGAAATACGTGCATATTCAAGATCCATGCTCTTCCCCTTCAGCGCAACCATCATGTTTCTGACATCTATTGTTTCCTGGAAGAACTTAAACACCGGACCCTCATCGCCATTGTAGAACTTCACAGATGAAAGAAGGTTTGAAAAATAATAACTGTCCAGTGCGGACAGCAGTATGGAAACGTCATTCACCCTTCTGTATCTTTCCATGTACTGAAGCAGTACCTGCCCGTAGCCATAATTTGACAGGTAGCTGACCACGGACTCAACAGAATTCTGGGAGAGAATAGAGCGAAAGTCACTCTGGCTCATTCTTCCTCCGAATATTCCAAGTGGGATATCCCGGAAACTGAGGAGATAATTCTCTGTCTCCCTCAGGTCATATCCCATAAATTTTGATGATATGATCGTTTTTATGTTTTCTATATCCCACTTCGACAAATATGCCCTTATAACTTCTCTCCCCGGAGCAGGTGCCCCCATAAGTGCAATTCTGTTCCTGAGTACGAGCCGGTGGTTAAGGGCGTTGTTCAGAAGATCCCTGTCCTTCGATACTGTTGAGAAGAGATCAAGATCCTCTCTGTAGAAAGTGGAATATAAAGTGGATATCATTTCCTCCACTGATTTGGCCTCGTAAACTCTCCTTAATGTATCATCAGTAAGAAAATCTGTGGAATGGGCCTTAATTTTGCCATAGGCCCCGATATAGGTTGGATCCATGCTATTCACCGATGTTCTCAGAAATAGCAGCAATCATCTTTTCTCGCAGATCCAGGTAAATGGTATAGATCCTGAGGTCAAGTTCCATGCTTCCATCCTTTGATGAAGCAACGATACCTCCGTATTTGGAAAGAAGCGGATCATCTCTAACTGACTCTGCCTCAGGCAGAACATTCTGGTCCTTTTCTCCAACCTTTATCATGCAATCCTTCCCAAGAGCCCGGAAGGAGATGTCTGCAAGTGAAGACAACAATTCCTTGTAATTTTTCCATTTTTTGATATCCTGAAGATGATCCTCAACCTTCTCTAGTGCTGAATCGACAATCTCCTTTTCACGACCCCTTATCATCCTGAGGGATTCCATCTGGGCTGAACTGATAATGTTCTTCTTGAGGCTTACAGTTTCACTCTCGATCTTGCTCTTCCACTCATCTCTGAGATCTTTTTCCAGGTTTGAGTATTTCTGCCTGATCTCAGCAAACCTTGCTTCATAGTGTTCACTGAGCTCCTGCATTTGCTCTTTTCCCTTTTTGTCAATTTCCTGGATTATTTCCTCTAGAGACATGTTTTACCTTACAGAATCCTGAGAAGCAATATCAGACCAAGGACAAATCCTATAATCCACAAAGTTTCCGGAATAACGAAGAATATCAGAACCTGTCCAAACTTTTCCGGTTTCTCGGCAATTATGCCCATACCTGCTGCTCCGATACCCTGCTGGGCCATACCTGTTCCTATGAGCCCCCCTGCAATTGAAATTGCTGCCGCTATCGCAAGAAGAGCAGAGGTATAGTCTATGGTTGTGACCATCTTGTTAACACCGAAAGTTGATTGTTGAAGGATATATAAATCTCACAGGTATTCAGATTTCGCCGTATTTATTCCTATCCATTCTTAAAGTGCCTAAACCTTCACAGTTATGGTTCTATTGCTGTTGATCCTGCTCATTCCTGATGGGTCATCAACAACAAGAGTGAACTCCTCACCGTTTCCTCTGATAGCGTTGTCTATCCTTTCTCTCAGTGCATTTATCACTTCCGGATCAGCATCTTCAGAATCGAACAGATACAGCCTGTCAAGAAGTTTCTGAAGTATTCCTTCAACGGTTGTTATCTCTCCTGTTGACTGCTCACCTGGCTCTATGTCAGCAAAATATTCCGGGATCTCAATCTTGGCCTCAGGTGATCTGTAAACAAGTATTCTGAGATCCAGAGAACTTCTTACCCTGAGAACAAGCTTGATGTGTGAGCCCCTACTGAGCTGGCTGATGTTGCTCTTCTTGTAAAGGCACTTCTTGCAGAAATAGGTGTCTATCTCTATACCCTCCTCATAGGATATGCTTGTCCTGTAATGTATGAAGTACAGCTTTGAGCCGCAGTTGGGGCATTCTACCTCTGTCTCGAACTCCTGAGGTATATCTTCATCTTCCTTTTCTGTCATCAATATCAGGCCATTCACTGAGTCTTCCATGCATGAAGAACTTTGCCTTTTTCAGATCCTCCACCTTCGAGGATTTGGTAAGGAACATAGCAATTTTCAGATCCCTGAGTATGAAGGAAATTTCCTCTTCTATCTGTTCCCTTGAGGTGTCTGCACCCTTAAGGAGTGTTCTGGCAAATCCACCGGATATCGCACCAAGGGCCAGTGCTTTTGCAAGATCCAGACCATTTCTCAGGCCTCCTGACCCGATAACGGGAAGACCAACCTGGCTATATATGATTGATGCCGGCGATGGTATTCCCCAGTCCCAGAATGACATGCCTGAATGCATCTTCTCCCTGCTGCCTGCACTCTTTGCCCTGTAATATTCAATGGCAGCATGCGAAGACCCTC
>JAJZKX010000196.1:0-687 GCA_021850745.1 Thermoplasmata archaeon | reverse complement strand
CAAAGAGTGCAGGCAGCAAAAGATGTCCCTCCTGATCCACCGACATCTATGGCTTTGACACCTGCATCCTTCAGATCCAGAGCGGCTTCCTTTGATATTCCATTTCCCGTCTCTTTAGCTATTACAGGATAACTTCCTGCTATCTCCTTTAACCTTTTCAGAACACCCCTGGCATTTCTGTCACCTTCCGGCTGAACCATCTCCTGGAGAAAGTTGAAATGGATTATCAGGAAGTCAGCTTCAATCAGCTTGAATGAATATTCTATATCGCGATCTGTGAAAGCTGGCTTATCCTGTTTAATAAGCTGAGGAGCACCTAGGTTTGCTATACGAACCGGAACCTTATGATTGAGTATGACTGAAAAAGTATCCGCAAGCTCCTTCTTCTCCACCGCTGCCCTCATGCTGCCCACACCCATTGGGATATTGAACTTTTCAGCGGCCACCGCAAGGTTGTCATTTATCCTCTTGCCCAGCTGGACTCCTCCTGTCATTGAGGATATTATCATGGGATGCCCTATGCTCTTCCCCAGAAAATTCACTTCCGTTTTAATGGAATCATAATTGATCTCTGGGACGGCCTGATGTATGAATGTTATGTCATCCCAGTAGTTGTGTTCACCCTTAACATTCTGATCCTCTGCAATCCTGATGTGCTCTTCCTTTCTGTTTTCTATCATCTTATCA
>JAJZKX010000195.1 GCA_021850745.1 Thermoplasmata archaeon | reverse complement strand
CTCAAACTGCCGGTTTTCCTGGAATCGATCTCTATGATGACAGGAACATTCAGATTTTCTCCCATATCCATTCTGGCAACATAGTCCCATACGGAATGCCCGGGGACTGAATATACAACCCCTGTTCCGTTGTCCGGATCAACGAATGCAGTTTCGAAAACCGGCAGTTTGAGTTTGCTCAGAGGAGACTGGAATTCCTGGGATGTGATCTCATTATGTTCAATATTTCTTATGAATTTCAGGCCCTCAGCCTGGAAACTGATCTTCCTGAAAGCTTCCTCGCTAACTGCTATTTTTTCACCCTTCAGGCTGCAAAGCACATATTTTCCATCCTTTGCAATCCAGAGGTTTGTTATGCCGAAAATAGTTTCAGGCCTCAAAGATGCAGCTACAAGCGAAAATTCTTTCCCCCTGAAGAATATTGCAGTGAATTCTTCTGATGAAACCTTGTCCACATCACCATCCTTTATATCGTCCTCACCCACTGCATTGTCATCGTCCATGCTGTACAGGACAGGATAGGATCCCTGCCTTATGAGTCCAAGTGAATCAAGCTTCAGGAACTGCCATTTCACAAAGTCCTGATACTCAGGATCCGCTGATGTGAAAACCCTGGTCCAGTCAATACTGTAACCAAGGGCCCTGAAATCATCTATAATCTTGCGGGAAAAATACGTTGCTATTGCTTTTGGATCCTTGAATTCCTCAATCTTTCCAGGAATATCTTCAACTTTTTCATATTCCTTCAGATAATCCTCATACTGCTTTATTGTAACTGGGTCGCCCCTGCTGATCCTTTCTGAAAACGCAAGTATAGGTGTACCGCTCTGGTGGAATGCCATTGGGAAAAGAACGTTGAAGCCCCTGATTCTCTTGAATCTTGCTATTATGTCAGCCAGGGTGTATGTCCTTCCATGCCCCACATGGAGGGAACCATTGGTGTATGGCCAGGGGACAGTTATGAGGAATTTTGGTTTCGCACTGTCGATATCCGGAACAAAAACTCCTTCACGGTCCCATTTTTCCTGCCATTTTTGCTCAATATTTTCAGACATAAAGATCCATTAAACAATCAGTACAGCAGCCGCTATGGTAGTTGTCCATTCTCCTGACTTCATTACAACCGCACTGGAGCATATATTTTTCGTTGTAAGGATTTTGTCCTTCAGTACATATTCCTCGCGTCCCTTGTCCCATGTAAGGTCCTTTGTCTGCCCCATAGTGCTGGCAAGCATTTCAGCAGCAAGTTTTTCAGCGTAATATCCTGCAGTTTTCTCGGTTTCACCAAAACTGTGATGCTCACTGAGATACCCCCATTTGCTTCTGTCCGTAGGAAGAGCATACCCAATTGCGGCCGAAATCATCCTGTTCAGTTCTTCTGATGAGTTCCTTGCAAGAACTGTAAACAGTATCTGACCTGGGGAAAGGAGTTTCAGGCCTTCCTCCCTTGAAACCACTTCTGCATAAGGGGGAAATATTGAGCTTATGCTGACAAGGTTGAATGGTGCGATGCCACCGTCCCTGAGAGCCTCTTCGAAAGACTGAAGCATGCTTTCACCCCTGCCGACTCCTCTTGTGAAAAAGAGTTTTGATGCCATTAAAGAAGACATTGTTGCTGATATCAAATCAACTTAAAATTTTTTGTACTCCCCGTTGGTTTTTTGGCACTTGCAATGAATCAACCAGTCCTTCTTATTGTTCCCGACTTGGAATTCATTTAGCTGGAAGTTGGTTATGTGACAACCGCTATGACTGCGGTGGCAACTATGAGTATTAAGATTGACAGGTAAATGATCTGATTTCCTGCAGTTAGTGCCAGGTCTCCCATAATCTTCCTGTTCCTCCCGATTATCCAAAGCATTGCCATAGGGGCTATCAGGGCAAATACAAAGAATATGAGAAGATAAAGAACCATGCCGATGATGCTGGCCGGATTTATTACAAGCACTGCAATAACTGCCGGGACGCTCTCAAGGACATACACTTTCCAGTATGATCTACTGGATATTCCAAGCGCTTCTGCCACACCCCAGGCGCTACCCATTGATATTGTTATTAGTGCGATGAATCCGGCGGCAATTATCCCTATTCCGAAAATATAAGGGGAGAAGGAGCCTGCTATTGGAGCAAGCACTTTTCCAAGATCGGCCGGAGTTGCGAAAAATGATGAATTTGCCGCCCTTGGTATTCCGGTAAAGGCCATTTCCGCAATCACCATAAGCAGCTCCGTTGCAATTGCTCCGATGAGTGTCTCCTTTCTCATTATATGTACTGATCTATGCCTGCTGATATATAGTCCGCTTCTGTTCAGCTCCTTGAGTTTTGTTCCCGTGGCCGAGGCCTGAAAGAATATCATGAAAGGCATTACGACTGCCCCGACATTAGCAGCAAGAAGGAAGAAAAAGCTGGAGGTCGGTTCCAGAAGGAAAGGGTTTCCAAGTGAAGAACTGATTGGCATTATCCCCCGGAAGAACAGTGAGATCAACAGTGACGTTACCAGCACGACAGATATCATGATAAGTGGTTTTTCTGCCTGGCGGTACTTCCTCCTTGTCACTATTGCGATATGGATTACATAAACAACAGGAATTGAGTAAAACAGGGAAATGCCCATTATTTCAAGACCTATGCCGATTCCGAGATATTCTATGCCGTATGTGATTATATCAGTTAATGCCATTGGAAAAGCAACAATCGACGCGATTTTCTTGCCATAGTATCTTCGGACCACTGTACCCAGGCCGTCACGGGTAGCAACACTTATCCTCCCGGCAAGCTCCTGAACTACGTATAGGGGGATGATAAGTATGATCATTACCCAAATGAGACCATATCCGAATGTGGCTCCTGTCTGAGCTGCCCCAATGAACGACGACACATCCATATCAGCCATCATTGCAAGCCAGGCTGGGCCAAACATCAGAATAGTGTCTTTCATGAAAAATCTCTTTTTGCCGGTTATGTTTGACTCCATCCCTTATTCCACCAATGCTTGCTATTATACAATGTGTGTGTATATTTATTAGGCTAACCTAAGAGAATACTTAAGTATTGTTTAGCAACCTTGTAGACCAATAATTATGTGCATGGTTCCGTCCGATCCTCATGGCATCTTTAGAATTCCAATGCCTATTTTGATCTTCCCAATCCGGAGGGATGAAAATATTCGGCGCCCACTTTGTTATTTCAACAATTAAATGTCAAAAACTACAACTGCATACCCTGTTTTTATATCGTATGAGAGATTGTGGTATGTTACACCTTTAATTACGTTTGAATATTCGTGCAGTTCTCCAATCTCAGTGTAACCTAATTTTACTTCCATGGAATTATCCCTGATGGATATTTTATTTACACCAGTATGGATTATTCCATTAACATCCAGTTCGAAAATGAGCCGTGACAGGAAATCAACCAGTAGATTCTCCATGTTTGTGGAACTTATACTGAAATGGCTTTCTCCAGATGTATGGGAAAAGTCATCAACTGTTATCTTGTTGAATGCATAAACTGCATTGGTGAAGATTTCCTTATCTGATCTTCCGAATATTTTAATGGATAGATCAGCAGTATGATCCAAGAGTTCAAATTCCTGTCCTTTCACATCAGGTGCCTTTCCTTAAGGATCATTACCCGCCTGAATATATGATCTGCTAATTGGTAGTCTTAGACTTTATACGAAAATCAATCTGGTATATTTCAGCAAAGTTTAATTTCCTCAGAAGAGTCTTGCATTGCTGAACATGAATTCACAGCACATAAATTATGAAAAGAACGGGCACAGGATTACTGTTGAAGGAATAAAGGGCCACCTGCAGGTCATAAAGGGCGTAGAGATCATAGCAGATACCTTTTCCCCCCTTATGCTTAAGGAAGATGGCTATCCGCCGGTATACTATGTTCCAGTAAAAGATGTTAAAGATGTTCTTGTTCCATCTTCAACTCATAGCGTCTGTCCTTACAAGGGAAGAGCCTCATATTATTCTATAAAGACCCATAACGGAATATTAAAAGACAAAGTGTGGCAATATTCAGAACCCACTAAGGAGTTTATGAAAATAAAGGATTATGTGGCATTTTATGATGATGCTGTTGATGAAATAAAATTATTATGAAAAAACTGTGGTATTTATAAAATTACTTTAAAATTAAATATTTTAAAAAGCCTTACTCAGGCTTTTCTGATGATATTACCGGTATTGGTTC
>JAJZKX010000194.1 GCA_021850745.1 Thermoplasmata archaeon | reverse complement strand
AGGGATTCTCCTGCCCATAGGAATTTCCACAATGGCTGCTTCAATGATCCTCTTCGCAATTTCCACCACATTTGCAATGATGGTTGTTTCCATAGTCATAATGAGGCTCGGATCAAGCTTTTTCCACCCAATCGGCGCCAATGCAATATCCGTCAATTATTCCGGAAGCAGGCTGGATACAGCAATGGGCATTGAAAGTGCATTCGGGAATCTTGGCATTGTGTTTTCATTTGCCCTGTCCGCGCCGCTCTACCTGATGTTCGGATGGTCCGGGCCATACTATATTTATGCCATCCTGCAGGTTGCCACTGTTGCAATTACCATACCGGCAATTGGCAGGCGTCTCAGGATAGATGGAAACAGTATGCATGAAAAAGCTGGCAATGAACTGCAGGATACTGGAGACATCGTTGAACCTCATGGCGCAAATACAAGGAGAAAATACCTGCTTTACATTCCTCTCTTCTTTGTTGTTACCGCATTCATTTCAGGTGGTAGCAACTCCATATTCGGGAATTTCGGGAACCTGCTACTCTACCATAACGGATTTCCAATTTCGATCTCCAATGACCTCATTGCAATATGGGTTGCATTTGCCTTTCTGGGCGCAGTAGCCACTGGCAGGCTTACAGGCCTGCTCTCAAGGATGGGGGTCCTTGCTGTTTCTTACCTGCTGTCAGGAGCCAGTGCGCTTGGCTTCGCAGTATTCTCTGGAAATATGTTATTGTCCGCGGCCATGCTGTCGATCAATGGTTTCTTCCTGGCAATAACGTACCCGGCAACATACTCAGAGCTTTCAGATGTTGCATCCCTGGAGGGAACCGCGGGCCCGTCTTTCGGAATGCTTTTTTCCAGCCAGATAATCGGCGCCTCAATATTCGGCTATCTCAGCGGTTATTTCTCAAGGTTTTTTGGGCTCGCCTCCATTTTTGAACTCGCTTCCGTACTTCTTTTCGTGTCTGTAGGGATTGTATTCATCTGGAATCTGAGGTTCCGGCCGCGGCTCCTAACCCAGTGATCATGGAAAGCAATGCAGCCACGCAGTCAAGAATAAATTAACTGAATTCAGCCAGTATCAGTTCCAAATACTCTATCCCCATAACAATTCCAATATGGAGTCCAATACAGTTGTTAACAGGCACAAGGAGAGAGGCAAGTACGACACCGGCACTATCTATGGGATACTGGACGGGTCACTGATCTGCCATGTTGCTTTCTCCATAGATGGCTTACCGTACAACATGCCCATGATTCCTGTCAGGATCGATAATATGCTATATCTGCACACTTCAGTCAAGAGCCGTTTTTATGAGGCGCTCTCCAATGGATCTGATGTATGCATTGCTGCAACGCTTCTTGACGGGATAGTCCTTGCAAAAAGTGCATACAATTCCTCCATGAACTACAGGTCAACCATGGTGTTTGGAAAACTGGCTCCAGTAACAGATCCCAAAGAGAAGCTTAAGGCAGCACACCAACTGACTGAGAAGATTGCCGGAGGAAGATGGGCAGATTGCAGGCAACCATCTGAGAGCGAGCTCAGGGCAACTGGATTCCTGAAAATTCCCATAACTACATTTTCCTCCAAGGTAAGGGAGGGGCCTCCAATAGACAACCCGGAGGACCTGTCCCTAGGGCACTGGTCCGGCGTGATTCCTTTATGGATTGCCAGGGGTGAACCGTTGACATCCCCAAATGATGAGGGAAGAATCACACTTCCTGAGTATCTGAAGAATTAATGCGTGTTAGTTAAAAGGAGACTTGAAGCAGTAAATGGCCATAGGCAGCACTAAAGTCCTGGATCACTGGTTAGAGTGTATGTACAGGGTCAGGTATGGCTCCACTGCCTGAATCAGCTTGTTCCTTGCCTTGTTGAGATGCTCCTGCATTGTGGACTTGGACAGGCCATGAATCCTGGCAAGTTCTTCCACCATTGTTCTCCTGGGCGATGAAAACATGCCCATGCTCACAGCCTCCCTGAGGTACAGGGCCTGTTTTCCAGAGAGTTCCCCGAACAGGTCCTTAAGTGAGATGCTGTAGACATCCCTGAGCGAATCAGGCTCGATCTTCTTCTTTCTCTCAATTGTAGCCTTCCCTGACCTGGAAACTTCCTGGAAGAATGCATCGAGATCCTCTCCAGAGAAGGAAATCAGTCTCAGCTTCTCCTCACCGTTGGCGTAGACCGCAGGCGCTTCCCAGAGTAGGTTCATGGATTCAGCCAGCCTTATGCTGGAATTTACGGTGTTGCACCTGCAAGAGATTCCTGCCGACACATGGTTCTCCATTCTGTCTGAGGTCACAAACTGGCTATTAATGCTCTCCGTTATCTCTTTCAGGCGTTCTGTGGCCATTTTTACAATGCTGCTCTCCCCATACACTTCCACATAATCCACAACTGAGCTGCACCACCTGAACATGGTGATCTGGGGGAATTCGGCAGAGAGCTGGCAGAACGGGCTTGAATTTACCAATATGAGTTCCACTTCTTCCATAGTACCGTTCTAGAACGGTATCAAATATTTCATCCTTCCCTAAATCATATATTGATAGAAATGGCAGAACTCATAGTGGAACATGAATGGAAGAGCAGGAATGCAGAAAGTGTCATGAAAGTTGTAGGGGATATCATAGGAATGCAGAAGGGCGGTTCGCTCCCGAATGGCTTCAACCTCAAGTCTGTGGTGGTGCTCAATGGCGAGAACAGGGCCATATGCAACTGGGATGCACCGGATGCAAATTCCCTGAAGGAACTCATTGGAAAAGTCAATCCTCCAACAAAGCACAGGGTATTTGAGGCCAGCAGGGCTCTGTAACAATCTGGCATTAATTTGGAAGAAGAACATGGAAGGCACATCTTACTATATGGAAGGTGAGGAAAGGTTTGGATCCTGTTCCTCCAGAATTTATTCACGCTTCTCCGGGTTGCACTACTGGAAGTACTACAGGGCTATCGTCAGGGAAGTGCTGAAACTACACCCTGAGTCTGTTCTTGATGTAGGTTGCGGCCCTGGTGATATCCTTGCCCACATTGCTGCTGAAAATGCATCAGTGCGCCTCTTTGGAGTGGATCCATCTCAAGGCATGGTTAATGCTGCAAGGAAAAAAATTGCAAGGCACGGCCTGGCCGGCAGGGTAACCGTTGAACCCGGAAGCAGCAGGGACATCCCGTTCACTTCCGAAAAATTTGATCTGATCATATCATCCATATCCTTTCACCACTGGAAGGAACGGAAATCATCACTGGATAATCTTTCAAGGCACCTGAAGGAAAATGGAAGGATCATAATTTTTGACCTTGACAGGGAGCAGTTGCCAGGGAAGCTTCCAATATTCAGGAACCATACATTAGCAGAAACAGAGGAAGGGGAGTTTGAGGTCGAGGGTTTCACTACAGTGATTACCAAGCTGCATGGGTCTGGCCTGTTAACTCTTGTCCTGGCCAGGAAAGAAGGAAATTCGCCATAATCCCACAATTTTTGGAATTTTCTGAATAACACAGTGTTATGTGTTCAGGCTCATTGTATTAGTGCCTTGTTTTCTTCAATTTCTTTATTTCACGAAAGTTAAGGCCCCTCATGTTCAGGTTGTAATTCCTCTCCAGGTTTCCCCTACCCACTGCAAGGAAGCAAATCAGGAACACAAAGACCACCGACAGGACAGTCAGCTCTGTGTAAGTGAAAATGTCATCGTACAGGTAATGCGGCATATGGGTGGAAGTAACATAATGGAACAAATCAGAAATAATGGAGAGTGCGAGGCCCCCCACCAGAGCAAAAGAGAATTGCCTTTTTGTTATGTCAAATACTCTTGCGATATAGATTGTGGCGTATATTGCAACAACAAGAACCGTCAACCGTTCTCAAAACATTATGAAATGTTATGCAATGTCTCGTTCGGAACGTATGCCATCTCAGTCCTTCCTGTTCCAGGAGCATCAGGCATGCTCCTGGTGTACAGGTATTCATCCATCATGGATGGCAAAGAGGATTCCCCACTCACGGGGAACGGGTCTCCGCAAAGATCAAGGCCACGAAGGGATATAGCTAATGAAGCCAACCTGTCCCTGTCGTAGTCCCGATCACAGTTCTTACAGCGGGATATCTTCCAGGCAGGGTGCTTCACCTTACCACCACATACGGGACACTGAGATGAGGTCCCTCCCGGATTCACCTTTATCACTTTATTAGGGGATTTGTACTCGATCATTCTCAGGAATT
>JAJZKX010000193.1 GCA_021850745.1 Thermoplasmata archaeon | reverse complement strand
AAAGTTCAAGAAAAAGATAATCGTTGGTGACGGAATTGAGTGATGTTTACATAGTAGGCGCAGGAGAAACAAAATTCGGGGAACTCTGGGAACGCTCCCTAAGGGAGCTTGCAGTGGAAGCAGGCCTGAGGGCAATCGAAAATGCCGGAGTATACTCCAGGGATGTACAGGTGCTTTATGGCAGCAACAGCCTTGCTGGAATCATAAACGGACAGGAGAATATAGGCGCACTTCTTTCTGATTTCTCAGGAATAGCGGAAAACAACATACCTGCAATAAGGATAGAAGCATCCACCGCATCTGGCGGTGCAGCTGTAAGGCAGGCTTATCTTGCGGTGAAGTCTGGCGAATACGATCTCGTAATGGTTGGAGGCGTCGAGAAGATGACAGATGTGTTCGGCACAGAACTCATTGACCTGACAAGCTCGGTGCTGGACAGGGAATGGGAGGCATTCTTTGGGGCAACTCCTGCAGCACTGGCCGCGATTTCCGCCAGGAAGTACATGTCGGATTTCAATGTCGAAAAGGATGCACTGGCAATGATGTCTGTCAACGACAACCTCAATGCCTCAAAGAATCCTGATGCACAATACAAGAACAAGCTTACGCTTGAGCAGGCACTGAATTCTGTTTCAGTTGCAGAGCCTCTCAACATGATGGACTGCAGCCCTGTGAGCGATGGAGCCGCGGCCGTTCTTGTGGCATCAGAGAACTATGTCAAGAAACACAAGCTTGATGGCGTAAAGATCCTCAGTTCGGCAGACGCACAGGATTACCTTGCACTTCACAGCAGAAAATCTCTCTATACGCTTGAATCGGCTAAGGTTGCTTCAAGGAAGGCACTGGAAAGGGCTAAGATAAAGATTGATGACGTGAGTTTTGCTGAAATCCACGACTCGTACAGCATATACGGCCTCATGGAACTGGAAGACCTTGGGTTTGCCCAGAAAGGCATGGCCAAAGAACTGGTCTACGAGGACATAAAGCTCAATGGAAGAATACCCATCAACCCATCCGGCGGCCTCAAGGCCAAGGGAAATCCACTTGGAGCCACAGGAGTGGGCCAGTTTGTGGAAGCTTACAGGCAACTTAAAGAAAAGGCCGGCGAGAGGCAGGTCAAGGACCCCAGGTATGCAATGCTTCACAACATGGGTGGAACTGGTTCAATGTCAGTTGTGCATATTGTGGGGGGCGAGTAAACATGGGAGAGGTATCAAGATTCTGGAGAGAATCAGCACACAGGTACAGGCTGGTGGCACACAAATGCGGCAACTGCGAGAGGACTTTCTTCCCGCCCAGGGATGTCTGCCCGATCTGCCACAGGGAATCTGTTGGCAAGATGAAGGAAGTGGACCTGTCCGGAAAGGGTGTCATCGAGTCTTTCACGGTAATCCATGAGGTACCCTCTCCGTTCGTGAGGCAGAGGCCGTACATCCTTGCAATCATAAAACTGGATGAGGGCCCGTCACTTACGGCGCAGATTGTGGATGCCGATCCCGGCGAAGTGGAAATGGGCAAAAGGGTCTCCGCGGTCTTCAGGAAAATCGCACAGCAGGGATCTGCAGGAATTATTCAGTACGGGTACAAATTCGTACTCGCCTGAATGTTTAAGACGGATTCAGAACTGTACGTCCCATGGACAAGACTCCATATCCATGGGGCGTGCCAACCAGCAAAGGGCCTTTCAGGCAGCCTGATGTCTACATGCAGGACTCCGTATTTTTCAAGGCCATTTTTTCAATCACTTTCGCGGTGGCATTCCTCTTCTTTATCATATCCATTTATGGTCTCTTTGCCCCTTCATGGGCCTCAAATTTCAGCAAGCCGTCTCCGTTTTACCTTTTCTTCCTGATCATAAACTCCCCGCCAATCGGGGTAACCACCATCTGGCTCAATGTGGGCATGACCATACTGTATGCAACATTCTTTGTTTCGATGCTTTACTTTGGCATAAAGAGGTGGAAGGGCCCTGCAATCAACAATCCGGTCATATATTACGGCGCCCTGGCCTCCTTCGGCCTCTTGATTTCGCTCATAATCACGTTAATAGAACAGGCCCTCGGGGTACAGATTGGTGGCACATCAATAGAAAACGAACTCCAGGCCCAGCCATATCTGGGTTTTGTCCAGCTTATATTTGCGCCTTATGCTGAGGAGTTCGGCTTCCGAATCCTGCCCCTCGGCCTGTTGTCGGTTTATTACGTGGCCAAGGCAAAGGGAACCGGCATGGAAAGCCTGGCTGCATTCGTCATGCCAGGGGTGATCCGGAGAAAGTACGGAATCAGGCTCACCAAATGGGATTATACCCTCATAGTTGCCACCAGTATCCTGTTCGGCTTTGCCCATTACATCCTTGGAGCATGGGATCCGGGAAAAATAGTTTCAGCAGCCTTTGTAGGTTTCATCCTTGCATTTGGCTTCGTTAAATTTGGGATATTTGTAGATATTCCAATACACTGGTTCTTCAACGGGTTCACAACTGTATACCTTATAGTCCCTTCAGCCACTAACCCCTATGCCATTGCTATCCTGTGGTCACTGCTTTCTGGCGCAATCGCAACGGTCTTTCTCCTGATAATGGCAATAGAGAGAAGGAAGAGCCCTGAACCTTTGGGATCAGCGCGTCAGCACAACCCTCTTCCCTGAGATCTTAAACCTGCCTTCGAGCACGATGGAAACTGCCTCAACCAGGGCTTCGTGCTCAGCTCCCTTCACCCTCTCCGCCAGTGTTCCGGGTGTATCGTCGTCTTCCACAGGCACTGCCCTCTGAAGTATAATGGGGCCAGCATCCACGGCCGGGATGACAAAATGGGCGGTGCATCCGGATATCCTGGCCCCGCTCTCTATAACCTTCTCGTGTACATGGTGGCCGTAGAATCCTGCCCCGCCAAAGCAAGGAAGGAGGGAGGGATGGGTGTTGACAATTTTCAGGGGAAACTTTAAAACGAACCAATCAGGAAGAATCTTCATGAACCCGGCCATGACAATTATGTCAGGCATTAGACTTTCTATCACTGCAAAAAGATCATTGAAGTAGGAATCCCTATTCGAATCGTCTCTTGGAACGGATATGGCCCTGATGTTGTTCTTTCTGGCCCTGTCAAGTGCTCCACAGTTTTTTCTGTCAGATACAAGGGCTTCTATCCTTCCCTTGAGTATTCCCTTTTCCACAGCATCTATGAGGGCCTGGAAGTTTGTACCTTCACCTGAGGCGAGAACCACAATCCTCTTTCCGGCCATTGGGGTCATATGTTTTCCGTTAAAATAAAGTTTCAATTCAACTTCTAATCTTGCCTGCCAGAGCTTCAGGCAGAATGTTCAAAAATGGCTGATCCTCATAAAACAGTGGCAACAAGGATGCTAATGGGAAAGAATTAAATGCCAATTGAACTGTTGACATTAATCATCTCCGTTGATCAAAATGATAGACATCTGGATAGAAAAATACAGGCCCAAGAAACTCTCTGACATCGTTGGCCAGGAGCCAAACACAAAGAAGATTGAATCGTTCGTTAAGCACAAGCAGCTTCCACATCTCATACTGGCAGGGCCTGCCGGTACGGGGAAGACAACAACAGCCATCTGCACAGCAATAGAGCTTTTTGGTGAAAACTGGAAGGAGAACTTCCTTGAGCTTAACGCATCAAATGAAAGGGGCATTGATGTCATCAGGGAAAACGTGAAGGATTTTGCCAGGATCATGCCTTCCAATGAGCTTGGATTCAAGATCATCTTCCTTGACGAGGCGGACCAGCTGACTCCAGAAGCCCAGGCTGCCCTTAGGCGGACAATGGAAATCTACTCGTCCACTACCAGGTTCATCTTTTCCTGCAACTACTCCTCCCAGATCATACTTCCCATTCAGTCCAGATGTGTGGTAATGAGATTCAAGCCAATCAAGCCTGCGGACATGATCCGAAGAATCAAGATCATAGCAGAGAGTGAGGGATTCCAGATGGACCAGGATTCACTGGAGGCCATCACTGAAATTTCAGAAGGTGATCTGAGAAAGGCCCTGAATATCCTGCAGACCATCAAATCATCAGGTGAGCTCAGTGCCGCCAAGATTTACGAAATATCCGGCCTTGCCAACCCCAAGGAATTCAAGTCCCTTATATCCAAGGCTGTGAGCGGGCTATTTGAGGATTCCAGGGAGATGCTGGACACCCTCATGATTGAGAACGGCCTTTCTGGGATGGACATAATCCGGGGCCTGCATTCAGCA
>JAJZKX010000192.1 GCA_021850745.1 Thermoplasmata archaeon | reverse complement strand
GCCTTACTCATTGGACAAGACCAGTGTCTACGATTACCCAATGTCAACCAGGTTCGACGAGTCAGATTCTTTCCTTGTGTTTGATGATGTATTTGTACCTTGGGAGAACATATTTGTCTACAGGGACATCAAAGGCCTCCAGGCCCAGTTTTTCCAGACTTATGCCCATGTGCTAGGAAACAACCAGGCGCAGATCCGCCTCAGTGCCAAGGTGAAGTTCCTTGTTGGGTTGGCAAGGAAAGTTACTGCGACAAATGGCACTGACAAGATACCATCTGTTGTGGAAAAGCTAGGGGAGCTGGCATCGCTTTCGGCTATAGTGGAGGGAATGGTGGAAGCTTCTGAAGCTACAAGCATCCACAGGGACAGCGGAGTCGAGACTCCCAATCCAAGGTTCCTGTATGGCGCAATGGGCCTGCAGGCTGAATTGTATCCGCGTGTGCTCCACATCCTGCGCGATCTCGTTGGGGCAGGTGTTCTTCAGGTCCCATCCAGTTACCTTGAACTCACCAATCCGGAGACAAGGAAAGACATGGATGAATACATCCGCTCTCCCGGCGTCAGTTCTGAGGACAGGATCAAGCTATTCAAGCTTGCATGGGACGTAATCGGGTCGGAATTTGCTGGAAGGCACCACCAGTATGAGATGTTCTATGCCGGCGCACCATTTGTTGCAAAAAACTATTCGTTCAGGAATTTTGGTTACGAGGAGGCCCTGGAATCAGTTGATGATTTCCTTGGGGAATATGGGCTCAATACATCTGTGGAGATATAGGGAGGTATAATAAATGGCAAAGAAGGAACTTGAATTCTATGGTGGTGAATCAGTGGAGTGGACCCAGTGCGAGGGCAAGGTTCCCACCCTTAAGGAGCGCATCTTAGTGAGGGATGAGGAGAATGGGACAGTAACCAGGCTCCTGAGGTTTGAACCTGGGACTGACACTTCGCCCAATGGCATACTCAAGCATGATTTCTGGGAGGAAGTATACATCCTGGAAGGTTCAATAAAGGACCTCAGGCTGAACCAGACATTTTCCAAGGGGATGTATGCCTGCAGGCCGCCAGGAATGCCCCATGGCCCTTGGGTTACCAATGAAGGATGCACTACATTTGAGGTCAGGTACAGGCAGAAGTGATTACGGTTTTACGCAATTTTTTTCAACAGCCAAAGCTCAGAAAGGCGAAAATTTCCTGAGTGGAGTGGCTGGTTCTATTTATCAGCGCAGTAGGACTCCCAAAAATGCACAAGGGGTCTGAAAATCGGTGGTATTAAAGCATGATTCTATAATTATTTCATAAAACATATCAAAAAATGTTTTTTTGCCTAAAAATTGTACGGGAATTACACAAATATCTATTCCTAACCTCTCTTTTTATTCACAATATTTTTAAACTGATTAGGATGGGTTTTTATGGTTTATCATGACTTAAGAGAGTACCTCAGCGAACTCGAGAAAAGGAACCTTCTAACAACGGTTGACAGGAAGATCCAGCTGGAGACTGAGCTTATGCCCCTGGTAAGGCTCCAGTATAAGGGCCTTCCCGAAAAGGAGAGAAAGGGATTCTTTTTCACCAATGTTTATGATTCAACAGGCAAGCATTATGATGCAGGTGTCACAACCGGAGTTCTTGCCAGCTCCATTGACGTATATGCCGCAGGAATGGAATGCGGCCCGGATGAGGTTCCTGAGAGGTTCACTAAGGCAATAGAGCGCCCTATTGACCCTAAGGTGGTGAAAGAGGGGAAGTGCCAGGAAGTTGTAATAACAGGAAAGGACCTGGAGTCCCATGGGCTCAATGAAATTCCGTTCCCTGTTGAGATACCTGGATACAGTTGCCAGGTCAGAACTACTACTGCATTTGTGACCAAGGACATTGAAACCGGCATCCAGAACGCTGGAACATATTCAGGACAGGTATTCGGGCCAAGGAAGATCCTCTGGGAAGTCCACCGCGGCAGCCATGGATTCATGCACCTCAGGAAGGCTGCAGCTAAGGGCAAGACCCTGGATGCAGCCATTGTAATCGGAGGTCCGCCGTACCTGCAGTTCACAGCCGCTGCCAAGGTCCCATACGGAATGGACGAACTTTCAGTTGCCGGAGGCATTGCAGGTGAACCGATTGAGGTAGTGAAATGCAAGACGGTTGATCTCTATGTGCCGGCCACTGCGGAATATGTCATTGAAGGCAAAGTATCGGTAAGTGATTTCGAACCGCAGACTCCATTCGGCGAATACACAGGATATGTTGCTGCAGATGTTGAAAGCCAGTGGTGCCCGGTCATGGAAATTACTGCAGTTACGCACAGGGAGGACAAGCCAATTTTCCAGACAATTATCAGCCAGATGCCTCCGAGTGAGAGCAGCAAGCTTAGGCAGGTAGCATATGGAAGCGCATTTACAAAGTTTCTCAGGAATGACTGTGGATTGCCGAATGTAAAGAAAGTGGCATTCCTTGAATCAAGCGGAAGCTGGCAGTACTGTGTAATCCAGATCAAAAAGGATGCTCCTACTGATGCAATGAGGTCACTGGTATGCGCTTCGGGATACGCAGCCGATATTGGCAAGGTCTTTGTGGCAGTTGATGACGATATTGATCCATTTGACCCCGACTCTGTGAACTGGGCACTCAGCTTCAGGATGCAGCCCCACAGGGATATACAGTTCATTAGAGGAAAAACAGCCCATCTTGACCCGTCTGTGTTTGTGGCAGGGCAGAAGGATGAAAACAGCGGTTACAGAGAAGCTTCAGCCATTCTGATTGATGCCACAAGAAAGACGGACTATCCTCCAACATCCCTTCCAAAGAGGGAATACATGGAGAAGGCACAGAAAATCTGGGAAGAGCTTGGCCTGCCATCGCTGAATCTCAAGATGCCATGGTACGGATACGATCTCGAGAAGTGGACCCCGGAATACCAGAGATATGCCGACATGGTGATCAAGAGGGAACACTTCAAGATCGGAGAGGAACTGGAGAAGAAGAGGAAGAAGATCGACATTCTGGCCAAGTAATGGCAAGCCACCACCCATTTCTTTTTCTTTCCCAAGTTCTAATTTTTATGAAGCAGCCCATCAACATTTACATTTATTCAACAATTTTCCAACAATACAACAATTCTTGATTCTACGAAGGGCCAATGAGACAAACATTTTCAAATATGAGAGCAAAAGGGTAAATATGTCTGACTTATGAAAATGCATGCAGAATGGTTCCGGAGAGAAGATTGTTTATATAGCGCATCCCGGAAGCGGGCTTGCCAGATCCAATTTTCCGCTTAAATGTGTTGTGAAGGACAACAGGATTGTCCGCTGCCTTCCTTTCTACATACCCGATGAGGTCAAGCTATACACTATCAAAACTTCCAGAGGGGAGTTCAAACGCCCCAGGAAAGATGTGCAGATGCCGCTGGCATACGCCTGGAAAAGAAGAATAGATACCGATGACAGGCTAAGATATCCCCTTCTCAGAAAAGACTGGAAACCAGAGGCCCCAAACACTGAAAGGAGGGGAATAAGCGATTATGCCAGAATAACATGGGATGAAGCCCTGGACATAATCGTCCAGCAACTCAAGAGGGTTCATGAAAAATATGGAAATATGGAGCCTGTTCTTGTACAGGCTGATGGTCATGGCCAGAGCGGCTACATGCAATCGCTCCACTTCTGGGGGCATTATCTGTTCGATAAAATCCATGACGAACTTGGTTGGGGCTGGTGGACCCAGCAGATCAGGAATCCTGACAGCTGGGAAGGTTATTACTGGGGAGCCAAGCATGTCTGGGGATTCGAAGAATCACTGGGTGAGCCGTATCAGGACGAGGTCTGGGATGACGTGCTTGAAAACACTGAAATGGTCATTTTCTCCGGCAATGACCCGGAATCCACTGGCTTCGGAATGTCAGGCTCAATCTCCACCATCATGGCCAGGTGGCTGAAGGACGCCGGCATCAAGATAGTGGCAGTATCGCCTGACCTTAACTATGCTGCTGCCGTTTATGCGGACAAATGGATTCCCATAAAGCCAAACACGGATTCGGCGCTTTACCTCTCAATTGCATATGTTTGGATATCAGAAAATCTCTATGACAGGGATTATGTGGACACCCACACCATAGGGTTTGATCAGTTTGAGAAACATGTAAAGGGCGAGGACGACGGAATTCCCAAGACACCAGAGTGGGCAACATCCATCACCGGCCTGCCTGTTCATACAATAAAAGCACTGGCAAGGGAA
>JAJZKX010000191.1 GCA_021850745.1 Thermoplasmata archaeon | reverse complement strand
CAGAGGGTTGCGCTTGCAAGGGCCATAGCATCCAACCCAAGAATACTGATTCTTGACGATGCTACATCCAGTGTGGACCCTGAAACAGAACTGGCTATTTTTTCGAGAATAGTCAAAAGCATTGAAGGAATAACAGTTGTGCTGGTTTCACTGAGATATTCTGCGATGAAGTATGCGTCAACGGCCTATGAACTCGAAAACGGTGAGATAAGCGAGCTTCAAAATGTGGAAGAAATAAGCTACTCAATGGAAAAGGATGGTTTTAAAAATGAAACAGACTTATGATGAAATTGAAGAATCATACATTAAAACTCTCAGAGGGAGAACAGCCCTTAAAAGGCTTCTAAAAGATATGGCGAAGAACAGGAAGCAGACAGCAATTTTGGTTGCTTCTGTGATGATTACTGCAATTGCTGCCACCTTTTCCCCTCTCGCCATTGGGGATGCAGTTAACGGGGTTGCAACTGGCAGTTTTAAGATCATAATTGAATTCAGCCTTGTTTTCATCTCTCTTGCCCTGATACAGTTTGGATCAAACAGGTTCAGGGTTTTAAGTTCCACGATTCTCGCACAGGGAACAGTGAAAAACCTGAGGGACAGGTCTTTTAAGAGCATCCAGCATGTTCCTATTTCATTTTTCAGCAAAGTGAAGGCAGGATTTCTCATAAGCAGAATGACAAACGACGGGGAGACGCTTGGTGAATTCCTTACATTTCAGATTCCTTCAGTAGTGTCCGGCATGACCACAGTGATCATGTCCATAGCTATCATGCTTTATCTTGATTTTAACCTGACTTTATACGCACTTATTGTGCTTCCATTCCTTTCAATTTTTACACTCTCCCTCCAGGGAAAAGTGAGGAGGAATTACCTCAGGACAAGAAAGACCATAGCTGCAATTACCGGGAACCTTGCTGAGAATATTTCATCCATCAGGAGCATAAAAGCATTCAACGTTGAATCCTATACAGAAGGCAAGTTTGACGGGCTTAACACTGACAACCTGAATGCAAACATAAAGGCATCCAGGCTGTCTTCCGTATATGGTGCAATAGTAAGGATAATTGAATATACAGGAATTGCAATTGTTGTGTTTGCAGGGGCCATTCAGCTGAAAGCAGGATTGATTTCAATAGGAATACTCGTCTCATTCATATTTTACGTCCAGGAATTCTTTGATCCTGTAATCCAGCTCTCCCAGCTTTACAACTCCTATCAGTCATCAATAGTTGGAGTGGGCAGGATATATGGCATTATAGACAGCAAAAAGGAAGCCGCACTTGATGGTGAAATAAATGTTTCTTCGCTGAATGACTCAATAGTGCTCAAAGACGTGAATTTTGCTTATGACGATTCTGATGCACTGAAAAACATCAACCTGGCAATCAAAAAAGGAGAAAACATAGGCATCGTTGGCCATACAGGCGCAGGAAAGACAACGCTTTCAAATCTGATAATGAAATTCTACACTCCACAATCGGGAGAGATCCTGGTAGATGGAAAGAACCTTTCAGAAATCAATACAGAATCGTACAGGAACCTTATATCACCAGTTCTCCAGGAGCCTTTCCTTTTCAGGGGCACCATATACGAAAACGTGAAGATTGCAGCACCTGACAAGTCAGAAGAGGAAATTGAAAAACTGGCGGGTGACTTCAACCTTGACAGAATTTTTTCCAAATTGCCACAGGGGCTGGAAACAAATGTTGGTGAACTGGGAAGAAGCCTTTCTGAAGGGCAGAAACAGGCAATTGCCATATTAAGGGCGTTATGCAGAGACCCGCAGATAATAATAATGGATGAGCCGACATCCAACATCGACCCATATTCCGAGAAATTTATCTTCCAGAGCCTTGAAAAGTTTGCAAGGGAGAAAACGCTTATCCTCATTACCCACAGATTTTCAATGATATCCCTTGTTGACAAGATAATAGTCCTCCAGAACGGTGAAATTGTTGAATCAGGCACCTTCCCTGAACTCAGGGAGAAGAAAGGCATATTTTCACAGATGTACGACATTCTCTATGGAAACAGGGGAGAGAGCCTTAGCTGAATTATTAATTTGGAAAACATCCAATCTTTTTCTTTTGTCGAGCATCAAATATGAAGGAGATATTAAACAACTTTTTATTTGGATGTACGGAAAGTTATTGGGACTCCCTTTCCTTCTCGGTTTTCAGGATATCCTCCATTGCAGCATTTATGTCGGCAAACTTTATCCCGTATCCAATCGACTCTATCTTTTCTGATTTTATTGATTGGCTTTTCAGGACCAGATCCGATGCCCTGCCGAAAAGGAATTTTATAACGAATCCGGGTATTGGAAGCCCTGCCCTTTTGTTCAGCGCTTTCCCTATGCTTTCTGAGAAGGCTCTGGATGTGCAGTTGCCCCCAACACAGTTAATCGGGCCTTTGAAACTGCTATCTTCCATAACACTGGTTATGATTCCGATTTCATCTTCCATATGTATCCATGGAAACAACTGGTTTCCCGGCCTCACATATCCTCCAATTCCTTTTTTGAAATAAGGAACAAGTGCATCAAGAGCCCCTTCACCTTTTTCAAGAACAAGGGTTGTTCTTACTGTAACCACCCTTACTCCCAGATCTTCAGCCCTGTAAGCTTCCTTTTCCCAGGCCAGAACCAATTGTCCCCAGAAGTCCTTCCCTGCTGGTGAATTTTCATCCGCAGCAACATTCTCTGAATATCCATATATCCCGGCAGCGGAACCATTTATCAGGACCTCAGGCTTCTTTTCACATTTTTCAATTGCCTCCACAACATAACTGGTTCCCTTTACCCTGCTATCCACAACTTCCCTTTCATAACCTCCTTTCCAGTGTGCAAAAATTGGCGCACCTGCTAAATTTACAACTGCCCCAATGCCATTGATGAATTCTGAAAGATCGTCCGGTTTCAGCATATTGTACTCAAAATAAGCCTCGGCATCTGGAAGAAGTTGCTTTGCACCCTCAATGTTTCTTGACGCGACATAGATTTTATAGCCTTTTTCCTTTAATGAGCGGTAAAGCCTCTTCCCGATTGAGCCTGTTGCTCCGAGGATCATAACTTTTTTATTTTCCATGCAAGTGCAATATATTTTTATTTAATAATTTTTACAATAACTTGCCGGAATTATTTATTAGGGGGTTTTCTAAATGGCAGCACATTATCCCTGCCTGATAAGAAATGATAAGAGATAATTATCTGTAGAGCATGTTCAGGTGTGAGAAGAGAAATAAAAGAAACATTCGTTTCTGGAAATTTGAGGACTCCCTTTGGGAAGAGAGGCGGAGCATTAAGGATGATTAACCCCGTTAAAATGCTTGGAAAATTATCCATGGAAGTTGTGGTGAAGCATGGCATCGAGCCTGAAATGGTTGATGACTTTATTGTTGGATGTGTGGACCAGGTAGGGGAACAATCTGCGAATATTGCAAGAAATGCCCTGCTGGCTGAAGGATTCCCGGAAACTGTGCCTGGTGTTACAATAGACAGGCAGTGTGGCTCCAGCCTTCAATCTATACAATTTGCTTACAGTGGTGTTGAGGCAGGAATTTATGATCTGGTACTGGCAGGTGGGGTCGAATCCATGACAAGGGTGCCGATGTTTTCAAGCATTAAGGACGATTCCACACCCTTCACTGATGAATTGAGGCAGAGGTATCCCAATGAAGAACAATGGTTCAGCCAGGCCAAAGCCGCTTCAATCATAGCAAAAAAATACAATATTTCAAGGGATGAAATGGACGCTTTCAGCCTTGAGAGCCATAAAAAAGCATTTTCAAGCACTGGCAGTTTAAGAAGTGAAATTGTTCCAGTTGAAGGGTTGGACAGGAACGGCGGGAAAAAGATCCTGGAAGCCGACGAAGGAATCAGGGCGGATAGTTCCATCGAGAAACTTTCCCGTCTCCCGGATGCTTTCAAAGGCATTGAAAATATAACTGCGGGAAACTCGAGCCAGATATCTGATGGAGCATCAATTACCCTAATCTCTTCAGGGGAAACAGCAGATAAACTGAATCTTGGCAAAAGAGCCATGTTGAAATCCTTCTCTGTTGTTGGAGTGAATCCAATAGAAATGCTTACCGGGCCTATTGAAGTCACACACAGGATTCTGAAAAAGGAAAACCTGGCAATTGATGATTTTGACTATTTCGAGGTCAATGAAGCTTTTGCATCGGTGGTGCTTGCGTGGATCAAGGCTACGGGCGCAAACCCTGAAAGAGTGAACGTCCACGGAG
>JAJZKX010000190.1 GCA_021850745.1 Thermoplasmata archaeon | reverse complement strand
CGATGACCTTGGCCAGACAGAGAAGGCAATAGAGGCATTCTCAAAAGCTATACAACTGGAGAATGACATTCCAGATTATTACTACAACCGGGGAAATGTCAACTTCAGGAAGAAGAACTATGATGAAGCGCTGAAAGATTTCAACAAGGCCGTGGAACTCAACGCCACAGACCAGATTTTCACTTACAGGAGATACGAGGTCCTCATGGAGATGGGAAAATACGAGGATGCCATCAGGGACATGGACAGTGCCTTAAGAATGGTCCCGGATAATTACCAGTACCATCTGGCAAAATCAGAAGCTTTTGAGAAGCTGGGGAAATTCAAGGAAGCCCTGGCTTGTGTGGATGACGCGGGAAAATTGCTCCCCGATCCAACAGTTCTTGAACAGAGGAAAAAAGAAATCCAGTCTAAAATGCCCTCCTAGTGCGTTGGGAAGGAGGGTACATCTTGCGTGAATCCTGGGAACTGAGGGAATACCAGAACAGCCTGGTGGATTACATCGTTTCCAAGCTCCAGGTACATGAAGGAGTTGCTGTGGAAGCACCCACGGGCTCCGGCAAGACCATAACCGGCCTGTGCGCCGCTGTTGAATTTGCCTCCAAAACTAAAAAGAAAGTTCTATACCTCACACGCACAAATTCCCAGCAGGAGCAGGTTCTAAAAGAACTCCGAAAGATCAACCAGAAAGAAAAGATAAAGGCTGTCCCCCTGCAGGGGAGACACAACCTTTGCCCCCTTTATATGGAAATGGAGGATGGCTCTGATTTTTCTTCAGATTCATTGTCCAGGTTCTGCAACAGCAGGAAGAAAAGGGTCAGGGAAGGTGACAGGGATGCCTGCAGGTTCTACAATCAGAAAGTCCAGGCAAACAGCACCCAGGACGTGATTTTTTCAGAGATACCTGATGCGGAGAATTTCCTTCAGTACGGAATCATGAACACGGTCTGCCCCTATGAATCCCTGAAGGTTGCAGCCTCCAATGCAGATTTGGTAGTTGCCCCTTATTCATATTTCCTTAACGCCTTTATCGCTGACAGGTTCCTTTCGAGGTGGGGAGTGGCAAGGGAAGACCTGGTTGTCATCATGGACGAGGCACACAACCTCCCTGATCTTGCCCGTGAACTTTCTTCCTATGAGATAACCATGAAAAATATTGAGCTTGCAGAAAAGGAGTCCCAGGAATTCGGCGACTCCGAACTATCGGAACGGTTCAGGGCAACGGATTACTGCGAGATGCTCAGGAACGCCATCCTGGACCTCATGGAAGAGCACCTTGAAAAGAGAGATGAGGCAAGGATCCAGTTCAGGGACCTTGTTGAGTACGCAGCAATTGGGGCCAAAATATCAATGGAGGATTTCTGGTCCTATACATCAATATTCGCCCTCTTCGGTGAGATGATAACACAGAAGAAGGAGGATATGGGCAAAGTCCCGCGTTCGCATGTCCTTTCTCTGTCAGGTAAGATGCTCACCTGGAGGGAATCTGAGGATGATAGTTTTGTTGCCATAGTGACGAACGATGACGATGGCAAGGTTGAGGCATTCTGCATGGAACCCAGAGGAATTCTTGAACCCCTCAGGAAATCAAAGACAATTCACATGTCAGGAACACTTGAACCATTCAAGATTTACCGGGACATCACAGGTTTTTCGGATCTCCCCGCCAGAAAGATGAGCAATATTTTCCCGGAGGAAAACAGGCAGATCCTCTATTTTGACGACATATCCACAAAATACGATGAATTCACTCCCGAACAGGCAGTCAAACTCAGGGACCTCATATCTTCCATCATTGAGAAAGTCGGTAGGAAGACTGTGGTTTTCTTCACCTCGTACAATGTAATGGACAGGATTATCCAGATCGGGTTCAACTTCCCCTATATGGCTGAGTCCAGGAATACCAGCCAGCAGGACCTCATGAGTCTCCTGGGAAGGTTCAGGAAGGGCAATGCTCCCCTGCTTGCTGTGATGGGGGGCAGAATATCTGAGGGAGTCAACCTTCCAGGCGAACAACTGGAAGTGGTTGTAATAGCTGGCATACCTTACCCGAGGCCGGATGCAAAGCACAAGGCACTCTTTGCCTACTACGAAAACGTACACAGGAACGGTTGGGAATATGCTGTTACTTTTCCAGTCCTGGTGAAATTGAGGCAGGCAATAGGAAGATTGATTAGAAGCGCAGATGACATTGGCTCAGCAATCATACTTGACAGAAGGGCAGCATACTTTCGGCCTTACATCCCTGAGATGATGCTATCCCATGATCCTGTGGGCGATGCGGAAAAGTTCTTTGAAACACGAAAGAATAAACGTGGCGGATAAACAACTTTATATGATGCTTAAATCCCTCCCTGTTGACTCCATTTAAGGAAAATGCAAGGCTTAAGCAGAGCATCAGGCAAATGCTGGACAAGGGAACCGTGGGGAAATGGGTCCTTGTTGGCCTTCTGATTGGCATTATCGCAGGAATCGGAAGCCTTGCCCTTTATGAAGCAATAGCACTCTTTTCAAATATCATTCTCACTAACATTACAGGACTTTCACTGCCTGTGGAGGGAATTGCGGGACAGACCGCTGCATATTCGCTTGGCAACTACAGGCGAATGCTTATTCCAGTTTCAACGGTCCTGGGGGGCCTGATCTCCGGCTTCATAGTGTACAAGTTTGCCCCTGAAGCTGAGGGACATGGTACGGATGCTGCAATAAGCGCATTTCATTACAACAATGGCAAGATAAGAAGGAGGATCCCACTTGTCAAGCTCATAGCCTCAGCTGTCACTATCGGTTCCGGCGGAAGCGCCGGAAGGGAGGGCCCGACAGCGCAGATTGCCGCCGGTTTCGGCTCTTTTGTGGCTGACGCGTTCAAGCTTTCTGATCATGACAGGAGGATTGCCATGGCTGCTGGAATCGGTGCGGGCATCGGAAGCATATTCATGGCTCCGCTTGGCGGTGCCCTTCTTAGTACTGAGATCCTTTACAGGCAGGATTTCGAAGTGGAAGCCCTCATCCCCTCCATCATTGCTTCGATTACAGGTTATGCGATATTCGGCTATGCGTTTGCATACCAGCCCCTTTTCACAATTCCGGGAAGCACATACCTTGGTTTTGCACACCCCACGGCCCTACTCATCTACCTTATGGCAGGGATAATTGCCGGTTTCGGAGGCATCCTGTATGTAAAGACATTTTACGGAATGCAGTCCCTCTTCCTCAGAATGGGGAGAATTCCAAAATATTTCCGCCCTGCAATCGGTGGCCTCATAGTTGGCCTCATTGCAATAGAGTATCCCCAGATTCTTGGGCTCGGGTATGGATGGATTCAATTGATCTTTTTCAACAATCTTGCCCTTCTCCCACTCTATGTCCTGATTATACTGTTTTTCCTGAAGATAATAGCGACTTCACTGACAATAGGTTCGGGCGGTTCCGGAGGTGTATTCGCCCCAGGTATTGTGACAGGCGCATTCCTGGGGGCCGCAATGGGAGTAGTCATTCACCCATATTTTCCATTCATTAACGAGGCGGAATTGACCATTGTCACCATGATATCGTTCTTTGGAGGAATATCCAAGGCCCCTATTTCTGTCCTGATCATGGGAACGGAAATGACTGGGGGTTTCGGGCTGTTCCTGCCCCTAATGCTTGCTACCACCGTATCTTACTTCGTTTCAGGCTCAAAGTATTCCATTTACAGGGCACAGGTCAAGAACCGTGAGGCTTCCCCTGCCCACCGCGCCGAATATGAAAGGCCAGTAATGGACCAGGTATCGGTTTACGATGCCATGGTGTCTTCATACCCATCCACCGACCCGGATCAGCCACTCAATGAGGTTATTTCCCTTCTCAGATCCACGAGGACTAAGACAATTGTAGTTGAGAAGGACCATATGCTTCTCGGAACTCTCTCCATCGAGAATATAAGATCTGATATGCCCCTAGCCACCACAAAGGTGAAAGATGTCATGACTACCGATCCTGCCATTATAACCCAGGACGAAAACATCCACATTGCGCTTGACATGCTGACCCGCACTCCTTCAGGGAAACTTGTGGTTGTGGACTCCAATGACAGGCAGAGGGTCCTGGGGACCATTGGTTTCGCTGATGTCGCGGAGGCATATAACAGGGAAGTAAGGAAAATCAAGCTCCGGCAGATGGAGCAGGCCTGATATTTCGCATTGTTTAGTCGAAAACTAAAAATCCTAATAGCACTCTATGGGGATATAAATGCATATTGACACATCCCAGTATGGCATGATAAGGCAGTTCCAGAGGAACGACATAGACAGGATACT
>JAJZKX010000008.1 GCA_021850745.1 Thermoplasmata archaeon | reverse complement strand
TCCATCATAGTTATACAGACACCTTGAAGCGATGCCGCCTGATTTATCTTGCGTGGGCAAAAGTATCCTCGCCAAACTTCCTCAGCACTAGAGGGATTCGTGGAATTATATGGAAAGAAGAGAGGCTGGCCAGGTCCTGGATATGAGTCATAGAATGAGTATGCATAAGGGTCATTTGCAACGATGGTGAACAGGTTGTCCGAAGCGATTATGGTCGAGTTGTGGGGCACCAGTGACTGAATCTTCTGCATGTAAGCAGATTGTGGAGGGATATCAAAGTTGATCCTGTAGCCAGCCATGTTGTTCCTTCCGTCGTTGACAGGATTGAGCGGAGAGACTATGAAATTCAATGATAGCAGCACAACGATGAAGATCACTAACATCTTTGGCAGCGCCTTTGTGATCCGGTCAGCCCTGACTATCCTCCTGTAAAGCAGCAGGTAAAGAATGACAAATATTGCAAGCACCACTGCAACAAGATAAAACAGGGTTTTCAAGCCAGGTATATTCAACCCAAATCCGTCTATCAGGAACGCTGAAATTATAGAAATGCCAAGAATTGTGGAAAATGCGAGGTACTTCACCGCAAATGATTCTCCACGATCCAGCAGAACTTTCAACCCCATTGCGGCGGCAGGAGCAAGGAGGGATATTGTGACAAAATCGTACTGGTCTCCCAATGTGCCGTAAAAAGTCTGAACAAAGATGCTCTCGTACATCCAGGCACCCATCAGGATGAGATGCTTAGGTTTCAGCGCAGGAAGGAAAAGAAAGAGGGAGTATGCAATTCCCCAGAACGCGAGGGAAGAAAGTGAGGTGGCGATTGGGTAGTTGCCCGGAGTCCATTCGCTTGTTATCCTCTGCTGGGTATACTGGATTGTCACTGAATTCCCGAGCAGATAGGGAAGAAGATGCTGCTGTACATAGAGAAGCGAGACATAGAATACGAGGCTCATCAGGCCGATGAATATGTACCTGAGACCAGAGTTTATGCGGAAATTACTGATCCGGAAAATGGGTTTCTCCCTCGATTCAAGGAACAGGTAAAGGGTGATGCTGGCCGCCACGAAAGGGAATATCTCCTGTGTCAGTGAGCCGATAACAAGCATGATGAATGCAAGCAGGAACCGCTTCCTCATCATCAGGATAAAGAACACGAAACTTTCAAGGGGGACGTACGAGAGCCAGTGGTAATCATAGAGCGCAGCCCCGAAAAGTATGGCACTTGAACCATAGGCCAGCGATATCAGGAACGCAAATTTCGCGTTGCCAATGATCATTTCCGACAGGAAGAAGAACGCTATGATCGAAGCGGCCACAAAAAAGTCCTGAACCGCGAAAAGCGTGATGGGAAAGGGAAACTCCAGGTAGAGGTATGCCAGAATGACTGCAATGTAGGACGAATGTACCTCAAGGTGCGAAATCGCTCCCATCCTCTTGTAATCGCTAGTTTCGAAGAGCAGGAAGCCATGAGTGGTTGACCACAGTTCCTGCATGTTGATTCCAAGATCTCCGTTCAGGGTGTAGAAATCAAGGTACCGTATTTCCCCTATTATGACAAGTACTGCGAAGACTAGGGCTGAGAAGGCTGCCGTGTATGCGAAATATTTCCTGCGATCCCCTTCCAGCAAATGGTTTCCAATCGGTAAATAGAGTGCACATTTAAAACTTGCAAATGTGTCGGTTCAGGAAGGTTGGCCAGATTGCCTTAAGCCGTTACCGAGGTCTCCATCGGGGGGATGCTGTCACCCCCGTTAGCGTCATCTCTTGGCCTGTTCATGACAGCAAGAATTGGAGGGATAGGTGTACACGAATTCCCGGTGGGGGAAATGCACTTTCCTGCCTGGGTGGCAGTCGTGCCCTCGCTGTTTCTACCATGGAATCTGGGAAGATTTCACCTTTTAGGAGGAGGTGCCTGCTTCGGCCCGTGCTTCCACATCCTGAATGCCCTTGCCTCAGAATATAATGACCAGCCAACCGCCACCGTGAGGAAAAGAATTGAGAGGAGTTCCGCCTCAAAATATGAGATTGATGTCACCCTTGAAAGGGCAACATAGAACTGGAAAGCGAAATAGCCAACCGTTGCGGTATACAGAGGTGGCTGGGAGATTGATATATATGCCGGGGAATAAGGGACGCTGTAATGCATTGAGCTTGAATTGAACGAAACCGAAGGGGCAGGGATCACCATTATGCCCGGGTTTGACTGGTTAAAGTAGTACACCAGTGAAATTGAACTCCCCGGTCCAAGGGTGTGCACAGAAGCAGAAACGGACTTGTGCTTGGTGAAGGTCAGCACACCCTGCTCAAAGGTGTTGCCAGGCTGCAGAAGCCTGACGCCGCTCACGGGCGTGGATCCATCGTTAGTCACCGTCTCTGTCATCTTGTAACTGCTGCCGGATTGAGATATTGCCCGGTTGAAAACTATCTTGGGGGGAAGGCTGGCATTGTAGCTTATGGAATAGGTAGGGGAAAACTTGAAGCCGGAGTTCACGGCCTGCACAGTCCAGTTTCCGGAAGATATCGGGCCCGTTGTGGTCGTATTCGAAGAAAATACAGTGCCCCCATAGGATGCAGACAATGAGGAGTAGCTGAATCCTGAATTGGCAGTAGGGTAGAGGACAAATAGGGATGAAAATGAGGATGTGGAGGAGAAGTTGAATTGCCCAGAATATCCCGTAAGGTCCATCAGAGAAAGGGTGTGAACTCCGTTACCGTAGTCAAAGACAGGTTGCCTGAACAGCCCGAACACGAATGGCACTGTACCGCTGGTGCGTAATATGGACACATTCTGGTAACCTCTTGGTGCGAGCGAACCAAGGTCACTTTCGTTGACGAAACCCGTCATAATGATTGCTGAATTCATGCTCGGTAAACCTGAATTCAGAAGGTATCCTCCTCCAAGCCCATTGGCAAGCAGGTTCATGATGCCACCTCTGTGAAACTCCGCAAGGTAACTGCTGGAGAAATGCTGGGAGATACTGTCCATATTGCTTATCCCAAGATAAATGTAAAAGTTTCCGAGCGATGTTGGAAGAAATGAAGTTCCACTGCCGTTCCTGTTCACGAATGAACTTGCCAATGAGGAAATAGCGGTTGAGTTGAATAATGGGAAGAGGGTGGAACCGGTAACGGACGAATAGTACTGTGCCTGGGCATTGGCAACACTGTCTTCGGCTTTAGAACCGTTGTGTACAGAAACAATGAGGATTTCTGGAGGAATCAGGTTCGAAAGTGAGCTGAATGTTCCTCCTATGGAACTGTTTCCCATGATTTTTGGCGATAAACCAAGCCCTTCCAGAAAGGCGCCCAGATTGTAGGAAAGCATGAGGATTGAGAATTCCACCTGGTCAAAACCGTATGTCGCGCTCTCAGGACCCGTTCCTCCACCGGACATAACATACATGGAGTAATGTGTTCCGTAGGGACTAACCACGTTGAGTCCCATTTCGGTGTAGTTGGACGTGCCTGTTCCTTTAGCGAGGCTTTCCCTGACAAGGTTTCCAAGTGCACCGTAATGGGAAACCATTGCAGTTGAAAAGGCAGACGTGAGCAACTTCTCCTGGGTGGGTTGACTCAGTGACAGGAATGGAACCGTTGACGCGTTAGAACTGTTGTTTGCCGACTGGTGCAAGGCCAGCAGCCCACCGCTCCCTATCAGGACAATGACGACAACCAGGAGCACTATGAACACAGCCGGAGGAGCTGGAGCCTTGCTGGCAGATGGTGACGGAAGGGCCTTCCTCGGCCCTCCACTCACTTTCCTTATGAAGTAAGAAACAAGGGACGCAGTGGTTGCGCAAGTAACGAATGAAATAACGGTCCCAAGAATTATCTTCAGAATAAACGGGAACAGGGTTGTAAAGTTGAGGAATGAAGTGGGGCTCGCTCCCGGAGTTATCCTGATGGACGATAGTACGGAGAGGAAAGCACTGATAATGTTCATAAACACAGGCTCGCCAAGGATGGAAGCGATATTTGTACCCTGGGGGGCTCCTGTGACCGGGAAACTCGAGATGGAGGCAAATGATCCTGAAGACAGGGAAGAAGGACTCAGGAAATTGAATGAAGAGAGGAAGATCAGGGCCACGGTGGCAACAATCTCAGCAGAAAGGAACGTGAATAGGGAAATCGTCACTCCGATAGATCTCAGGACCTTCCTTGTGAACAGGCCTATGACGACCCCCACGATCATCCATGTGACGAGAAGGACAGGGTAAGTTATTGGATTGCCAAGTATCATGAAGAAGAAGGCAAAAGCAAAATAGAGCCGGCTTCCATAATATGGGGCGAGCCAGTTCAGCATTGGGGCGTAATATCCAGAGAGGAACAGGTACCCAAGGGAGAAAGATGCAACGTTAGCCATTACAAATGCTGGAAATCTTTTTCCGAACATGTCGTACCCTGACTAATTCAAGCCCGAAGATATTAATCTTTCCCCTCTTCATGATGGCGGATCGGAATGCCCCTTCGTCGCCCCTATGAGAAGACTCCCAGCACTGAATCGTCAGCGAGCGCTACTGCATACCCGGCAATAGCCCTTATGTCCCTGATTATTATGGCAAGGGGAAGCTTGCCTTTTATGGCAGAATATTCCGCTGACTCATGCATCTCATTGTAGATATCCCTGACTGAACCCATGCTGTCAATAACCTGAGACGCCAGCCTGATGTTCCTTTCGAGCAGAGCGAGGAAAGCCTTCCTCTGCATTTCACGGGCCTGCTTCTCCATGCTGACCAGCAATTCAGAGATTCTTTCCGGTAACCTTTCATGGAATTCGAGAACATGTTCCGATGTCCGCATGGCGTAATATGCTATTCGCCCCATCTCTCTGGTGGCAATCACATTCACGATAACCCCTGAAATAGATTCTATACCAAACTGCCTCCTGACTTCCTTGTCCCTGGCAGAAAGCATGGCAAGTCGCATGAGGAGCCGGTAACTCTTGGTGAGTTCTGATCCCCGGTAGAAGGCATCCGACGCGAGATCTCCATCTCCTGTCACAATCGCCTGAACGGCATCTGCAAGAACCGCCGAGGCATTCCGCGAGAATTTCTCGAGCATCCTCATGAAATCAAACTTGAAAGGGTCAACCAGGTTCTGCAGGAGCATCCTGTCAGAGTAGTCTTCCAGCACTTCCACACCTACCAGACCTTCCAGTGCCGAGCGTGCCCACTCCTTCCATACATGATTCTCTGGATTTTCGGAGAATATCTGGGTGACGTCATAACCCTGGATGTAGGAGGCTGTGAGTGCCAGTTCCAGTAGTTTCCTGTGCTCAAAAGTCCCGGCGTTGATTGACCTGGACTCCTGCGGGGGTTTCCTCTCCGCAGGAGAAATGATGATCTCGCCGTTTTCCATTGACATGATCACGGGATTGCCCTTGGCCAGCCCGATCTCCTCAATCCACTGCTTGGGTACCGTGACGATGTAAGTGCCACCAGCAGATACTTGTAACTTTCTTATTTCCTTCATGGGTAGTTCCAGTATAGTTACAGAATATATGTATATAATGTATATGCCATATATTTACCATTGTAAAAACATATTCGATTAACTATTTATGTATCACACTTATTGATAAACGAACCTTATGAAGCAGAAATACGGAACCGTAGTCATTGAGACAGCTGGAAATGAAGGATTGTCCGGAAGCGAACTGCTGACGGCAGAGTGCCTCCAGTTCGTTGGAGACCTATGTGAGACTTTCATGGACACCAGGAACCGGCTCCTTGAGCAGAGAAAGGCGGTCCAGGAGAAAATTGACGCCGGGGTTCTCCCCGATTTTCCAGAGGAAACTGAAGGCATAAGGAAGTCTGAATGGAAGATTTCGCCTGTTCCTGAGTTTCTTCAGGACAGGAGGGTCGAGATTACCGGTCCATCAGGTGACCGGAAGATGTTCATAAACGCCCTCAACTCCGGTGCCAACGTGTACATGACAGACTTTGAGGACGCACAGTCTCCAACCTGGGAGGGGATCCTCCAGGGTCAGAAGAATATATATGATGCAGTGAGGAAGAACCTGTCGTATACGACCGAAGATGGTAAGGAATACACCATGGCAGAGTCCACGGCAACACTTTTCGTACGGCCAAGGGGCCTGCATCTGGACGAGGTTCATGTAAAGTACAGGGGAACCCCAGTGCCTGGTTCATTCTTCGACTTTGCAGTGTTCATGTTCAGCAATGCAAGGAAACTGGTTGAGGACGGTCTTGCGCCATGCCTGTACATTCCCAAGACCGAAAGCAGGTTCGAGGCGAAGCTGTGGAACGACATGTTCTCCTATGCCGAGAACTATCTCGGCCTGGAGAAGGGAACCGTCAAGGCCACTTTCCTGATTGAGACAATTCTTGCTGCCTTCGAGATGGATGAGATACTCTACGAAACGAGGGACCACTCCGCTGGACTCAACTGCGGCAGGTGGGACTACATCTTCAGCTACATAAAGAAGTTCAGGAACAACCCCGGATTCGTTCTGCCAGACAGGTCGTCTGTTACGATGGATAAGGGATTCCTGCTCGCCTATACAAGGCTGCTTGTTGGCACATGCCACAAGAGGGGAGCGCATGCAATGGGCGGAATGTCCGCCTTCATTCCAGTAAAGGGGGATGAGGCCCTAAACAGACTTGCCATAGAAAAGGTGCGGGAGGACAAGGAAAGGGAGGTTTACCTGGGGCATGACGGAACCTGGGTTGCGCACCCTGCGCTTGTCTACCCGGCAAAGGATGTTTTTGACAGGAACATGAAGGGGAGGAACCAGCTCGAAAGGAGCCCGGACTGGCCCACGGTTAAGGCAGGGGAACTGCTGTCGCCCATTGCAGGTAGCATTACTGAGGAAGGGCTGAAGCACAACGTGAGAGTGGGCATTCAATACATGGATGCCTGGCTCGGAGGCAGAGGCGCTGTTCCCCTGTACAACCTGATGGAGGATGCCGCAACGGCTGAAATCTCCAGGTCTCAGGTATGGCAATGGATCCGGCATGGTTCCAGGCTGGAAGACGGAAGGACGGTGACGCTTGATCTTGTCAACAGGGTAATTGACGAGGAGGCCGGAAAACTGCATGATGCAGGCCACCTTAAAGATGCAGTCAGGCTGTTCAGGGAAATAACGGCAGACAGGGAATTTGCAGATTTTCTCACCCTGAAGGCGTATGAAAGGCTCATGGAGCTGGAGGCGGTTGAATGATCGGTCCTGGTGAGGGTGAAGCCGGCATGAAGGAGAGATGGAGCGGCAGCAGATGGAACGGGATCGTCAGGAATTACGGCCCTGGTGAAGTCCTCAGGCTCTCCGGCAACATGAGGATTTCCCATACCATTGCGGAAAATATGTCCTCCAGGCTCTGGAGCCTAATGGAGGAAAAGCCTTTTGTAAGGGCCCTGGGCGCATTGACCGGCAACCAGGCGGTGCAGATGGTGAGAGGAGGACTCAATGCCATCTACATAAGCGGATGGCAGGTTGCAGCCGATGCGAACCTGTCCGGAGAGACCTATCCAGACCAGAGCCTGTACCCGAGCAACAGTGTGCCAGCCCTGGTGAGAAGGATCAACCGTGCCTTCATGAGGGAGGACATGAAGAACAGAATGTCAGGCTCTACCACCCCATTCTACGTTCCTCTGGTTGCGGACGGCGAAGCTGGCTTCGGCGGCCCCCTCAACGTATTCGAGTTGACAAAGCAGATGATAGAGGCTGGAGCGGCGGCTGTGCACTACGAGGACCAGCTGTCTTCCGAGAAGAAGTGCGGTCACCTTGGCGGGAAGGTGCTCGTGCCGACCTCGTCATTCATCCGTAGCCTCACTTCGGCCAGGCTGGCCGCGGATTGCATGGGCGTGGATACCATTCTGATAGCCAGGACAGACTCGAATGGAGCCAGGCTCCTCACGAGCAACATAGATGAAAGGGATGCTGAATTCATATCGGGTGCCAGGACCTCAGAAGGGTACTATCGCTACGAAGGAGGCATCGAGGCCTCGGCAAGGCGCGGACTTGACTTTGCCCCCTACGCTGACATGCTCTGGTTCGAGACCTCAAAGCCTGACATGGATGAGGCAAGGTACTTTGCAAGAACCATCAGGGACAAATATCCGGGCAAGAAGCTTGCGTACAACTGCTCCCCATCGTTCAACTGGAAGAGGAACCTTTCTGGGGAAGAGATTGCAACATTTCAGGATGAACTGGGGAAACTTGGCTACAAATTCCAGTTCATCACCCTTGCCGGGTTCCACGCTCTTAACCACTCAATGTTCAGGCTTGCGAGGGACTATTCAACAGGAGGAATGAGTGCCTACGTTTCCCTGCAGGAAAATGAATTCACTGATGCTGAACATGGCTTTGACGCTGTCAGGCACCAGTACTTTGTTGGAACCGGTTATTTCGACGAGGTCTCCAGGGTCCTGTCGGGAAACTCGTCATCTACCACCGCACTTGCAGGGTCAACCGAGGAGGAGCAGTTTCAGGGGAAGAACGAAAGCGTAAGGGCCATGGTAGAGAAAGAGTGAGCGGACAACCTATTCCGCTACTTCCCCCATTCTCTTGCCGAATATGCTCATCAGTTCCCTGAAACCATCCTTCGTGTAGAAGTTCCTGGCGATCACGTTAAGAGAGGGGAACTCAGCCGTAAGGAGGCCAATCTTCCTCTCCTTCATTGCAGAGTATGCCCTCTCGAGCATGACCTTCCCGAGGCCACTCCTGCGGAACTCCGGCATTATGTAGAACTCCGTAATTCTGCCCTCTCCTGGAGGCGAGTAAAATATCCTGTCAATGACATCTATCATGATAAGGCCGGCGATCTTCTTTGAGCTGAAGGCAACCAGCACAAGGTACCCGTCCCTGTCATGGATTACCTTCTTCAGCAAGCCAGCGGCCCTCCCTTCCATGTCGTCTGAAACAGTAAACCTTGTGTCGAACTCCTCGTTCAGTTTCTTAAGCCTCCTGAGCATCTCCAGTATACCTGGGATGTCTTTTTCCTCTGCACTCCTTATTTCAATATTCCTTGCCAATTATTCCAGCCTCCTTCAGTTCTCTAACCATTCCTGATTCTACTGATTTCTGGTAGAACCTCCTGTTTTCCTCGATTATCTCCGTTGCAGTCGACAGGAACTGGTTCCTGCTACCCCTGACCCTGGACAGCCCGAGCTCGCTTGTCTTCGCGGCCACAGCAGATGCCACCTGCGGATACATTTCCCAGTCGCCCATGTTTGGGACTATCCGGTCTTCATGTGGATCCTTGATGAATTCTGCAATTTCCCTGGAAGCCGTGACCATTACGTCAAAATTGACCCCTTTTGCCCTTGCGTCAAGTACGCCCCTGAACACTGCAGGAAATACCAGGCTATTGTTTATCTGGTTTGGAAAATCCCCCCGGCCGGTGGCAACAATTCTTGCTCCTGCCTCCTTTGCCTTTGACGGCCATATCTCTGGAAACGGATTCGCAAGGGCGAAAATGATCGGGTCGTCCTGCATTGACCTTATCCAGTCCTGCTTCATGAAACCTGGATCTGACCTGGATGCGGAAACCACCACGTCTGCACCACGGATGGCCTCAGCAGGCCCTCCGGTGAGCCTGTCCGAGTTCGTCATCATTGCAAGGTCATATTTCCACGGGTTATTGATCATGAGCGAGTCCATGTCCTCCCTTGAAGGGTTCAGGATCCCTTTGCTGTCCACAAGGGTTATATTGCCCATGTTGAATCCTGCTGCCTTAAGCAGGTGGGCTGTTGCAACGTTTGCGGCACCGGAGCCAAGGAGAACCAGGCGGACGTCCTTCAGTTGCTTTCCAGTTATCTTGAGAGCATTGTAGAGCCCCGCAAGTATGATGGATGCTGTTCCAAGCTGGTCGTCATGCCATACGGGAATCTCTAGCTCCTTCTGAAGCTTTTCCAGCAGGAAGAAGCACTTTGGAGACTCTATGTCCTCAAGGTTGAACCCGCCAAAGGACGGCTCAAGCGCCTTGGCCACATCGAAGAATGCTTCCCTGTCCTGTACCCTTATGGGAATTGGCACAGCATTCACTCCTCCAAGGTAGTTGAACAGGAGTGCCTTTCCCTCCATTACCGGCATTGCTGCTTCAGGACCCACGTTTCCAATGCCAAGCACACGGGTCCCATCTGTGAGAATAGCGACTGAGTTCCACCTGCCAGTCATTTCAAATGACAGGCTTGTGTCCTTGCTTATTCGCCTTGAAACCTCTGCAATCCCCGGGGTATACCAGATCGAGAAGTCTGCCAGCGTCTTGATGGGGACCTTTGGCACTGACCTAATCTTCCCCTTGTAAAATTCTGCGGCAGTCACGGAATCCCTGTTGTATGTCTCCGTTGCGGATGTTTCCTGTTCCAAGAGGATCGGAACAGCATTCATTGAGCGGTAATATACTTAATCGGAAACGGATAAGGTACGTAACTGATGGAGGACAGAAGCCGATGAGAATAGAGAATGTCAAGCTGGACTGGCACGACATCCTGAAACCCTACATTGAGCACCTTTCGAAAACATATGCAATCGAAATGATTGAGACCAGGCTTGAACCAATCATCGATGCGCTGAATACAAACTCCACAAAATCGATGGCAATATTCTCCGAAGGGAAGCCTGCCGCCTATGCTTTCCTTGTAGATGCCGGAATCTTCACGGATCGGGTTTACGTTTCAGCAGGATTCAGATCACCCGGGGATTACAGTGAAGAGAGGCTGAAGGCAATGCTTTCCTGGGTTTCTGAATCATCCCCTGGTAATGATATCAAGGTATACCTGGACAAGATATTCAACGCCCCGGATTCCCAGGCGGAAATCCTTGAGTCGGGCGGGTACCGTATAGTGAAACGGGTAGGAATGACCAGGCATCTGGATAGCAGAATCGGCAGTCTTGAGCTGCCAAGCGGGTATTCACTCAGGCCAATTTCAGACATATCTGTTGAGCAGTACTCCGACCTGGAGTACCAGTGCTACCGCAATACAAGCGATGAACCCATGTTCAGCACCAAGAGGGAGGACAGGGTGAATTTCACTACAGACATATTTCTCAATGAGCCCTATGGAAGCCTGGTTTACGCCGCCTCACGCCTTATTTACAGTGGTGAAGAGCCCTGCGGGGGGATCCTTGTGACCAAGGGGATGCCCGGAATCTCAAGCGCAGAGAAGTGCTTCCTTGCAAGCGTATTCCTGTCCCAGGATCACAGGGGAAAGGGTCTTTCCAGAGTCCTGATAGGCAATGCCGTAGATGCCTGCACCCAGGCGGGGTTCAGGGAAATGACCCTTACTGTAAACCTGAAGAACCCTGCACTCGAGATTTACAAGAAGCTCGGATTTGTTAGGGACGAGAAACCTGAAGAGTTCCTGGCGATAAAGTGAAGGAGTCAGAGCAGGGAAGCCAGGTAAACCCCTATTGAGATAAAGCCTCCAGCGGTCAGGTTATCGTCAAGTCTTCCCTGTGACAAGCTCTCGATCACAGCAGACAGTACCCCGAGGATTGCTCCCGCGTATCCCAGAAGAATCAAACCAGCCACAGAGGATAATGCAACGTGAGACAGGAACCCTTCAACGGATTTTCTTCCACCCGCGATCAGGCTGGTTTTCCCATACTTCACTCCCACTATTGTTGCAACCGCGTCAGAAATGAAGATTACCGTGATGCAGAGCTCGAACGACTGTATATTGGGGGAGAGTGCAACTGCAAGGAGTGAAGCGATCGCTATCCATATGGCACCAAGCCCAAGCATCACTGAATCCCGTTCCATGGAGAAGAACTTCCTTGAGGCATAGGATTTCGGGTACATTGAGATCAGGTTTCCCGTGAATAGCATGGCCAGCACTGAGAGAAACATCCCGTACCTTGATAGGGACAAACCAAGCACCATGCTTGCCGCGATGACTGCAACTCCGAGTGCCACCTGGAAATAGTCTCTCCTGACCTCCTTATTCCTGTCCTTTCCCTTCATCTTCAGGTTTGTGATCTCGTTCTCTGCAACCTTTGGATCAACGAGCATGGCAGCAGCTGCAAGTGATGCGAAAGTGATGATGTTCACGGTCCATATTGCTGCGGAAAGGCCAAGGAATATGCACGCAAGAACGATGATGAACCCGCCCACGGATGGGAAGAAGCCAATCCTCCTGTACAGGGTGGCAACTGCGGAGACCCCAAGTTCCGCAAACATCGGCGCAAGGGGATCTGCAAGAAAGTATGCTGAAGCCAATCCTGTCACAGCAGCAAGAATTACGGCTGCAAAATTCTTCTTTCCCCCACCAGACACTGAAAGCACGGCAAAACCTGTGGCAAGAATCCCTGAGAGAACATAGACTGGAAATGAGAGCAGATCGTACATTTACTGTTCACTCGTCACTGGAAAGCAGGCCGCAAAGCCACGCTGAGGCAAGTTTAGCAGCCTCGCCCAGAGAGTTCTTCCTTATGGTTTCAAGTTCTTCGTGGCTGATGCCGGGTCGTAGGGCCACCATGCCATCGGAAAGCACTGCAATCCCGTTCCTGACGAGAATTTCACTCTTTCTGTCATCATAGGCGCTTCCCCCAAGATCCACGATTCTCCCTCTTGAATGAAGGAATATTATCTGCTTAAGCATTCTGCTCAGGGTGAATGGATCATATGCAGCAGATTGCTCCAGGTCGCTGAAATCAATCAACAGGCTTTCTTTAAGGCTCACAAGGAATTTTTTGGCGTCTCCATCAAACTGGCTGCACAAGAGCGAATCAATGCCAAGAATCCCTGGAACGCCTTCCCTCACAACGGCATAAAGATGCTTTCCGGAGACGCTGAGTGGAATGTCATTCAATTCCCTTGCGATTGATTCCGGGTCCACAATCTTCCTTCCCTCAACCATTTCCATCATGTGCGGCGGCATGAAGTCATCCGGAATTTCCATTTCATTCTTGATCGTGAAGATAGCCTCATCAACCGGTACAGGTGCTTCATGCCCATTTCTGTTTGATACGTACATATACAGGAGTAAGTTGAATGCCTGTTTCCTGGTCATTCCCTTCCTCGCCATCGTTGCTGGTCTGCCCGAATCATTATGCGGGAATTCTCCTGGAAAGACAAGCGCATGGTATTCAACTGAGAGATCCTTTCCATTCTCCGTAAATGTCAAACTCCTCCGTGACAAGGTAAGCACATGGGAATCTATCAAGGATTCAAGTTCACTCTCTCCCATAGGGCCAATGTTAATTCTTACTGATCTGATGGAAAATGGATCTGCTACATACGGTTGTTCTGTTTCTCCGGCTTCTGTGGGCAACTGTATACCTGTGCGAACATGGTTCTTCCCTTCCCAGAGGAAACGAAAGTTACGGAGAATCTGCATGAGATGCAACATGGGCGGTTGTTGAAAAAACATTCCTTGCATTTCCCGCTACTTAGCCAATTCCCCTGGTAGTCATGAGGAGTATCCGCTGAATTGTGCCCATCATGTCCACTTCTCTGTGACCATGAAAATAAGCCTCTAGCCCTGATGTGTGCGGATATGAAGGTTAAATATTGTCCTGCGATTACCAGTTGGCCTTTTTAGGCACAGGTGAACTAATGTCAGCAAGTCTAAAAGAAGATTTGGACCCTTTCGATATTGCCCAGAGGCAACTCGATAAGGCAGCCAAGGTGATTAATCTTGACAAGCAGGCGCTAGCTATTTTAAGGGAACCAATGCAGATCCTCCAGGTCAGGATCCCGGTTCGTATGGACAATGGAAAAACTGAGGTTTTTACAGGTTTCAGGGTCCATTACAACAACGCGAGGGGGCCGACTAAAGGCGGTATTAGGTTCCACCCAGAGGAGAGTCTTTCCACGGTTAAGGCACTTTCAGCCTGGATGACATGGAAGACTGCAATAGTGGGAATTCCGCTTGGTGGAGCGAAGGGTGGCATTATTTGCGATCCTAAGAAGATGAGCGCAGGGGAACTTGAGAGACTGAGCAGGGGATACGTCCGGGCAATAGGTGAGTTCATTGGCCCAGAGATTGACGTGCCTGCACCTGATGTTTACACCACGCCGCAGATAATGGCATGGATGATGGACGAATACGAGAACATTGTGAGGAGATCTGCGCCAGGGGTAATCACCGGAAAGCCACTTGAAATAGGGGGATCACTTGGAAGAGGAGATGCCACAGCGAGGGGAGGCATGTACGTGCTGAGAGAGGGATCGAAGAAGTTGGGCCTGGACCTGTCAAAGGCAACTGTAGCGATACAGGGTTTCGGGAATGCCGGCCAGTTCGCTGTCAAGCTTATCAAGGAACTGTTTGGCTCAAAGGTCGTTGCTGTTTCTGACACCAAGGGTGGAATTTATGCAAAGGATGGCATAGACTTCAACAAGCTTCTAGCTCACAAGAAGTCGCACGGTACCGTTGAGGACTTTCCCGGGTCGAAGAACATAAGCAACGAGGAACTTCTTGAGCTCGACGTGGACGTTCTCATTCCGGCAGCAATCGAGAACCAGTTGACTGCTTCCAACGCCGACAAGATAAAGGCGAAGGTGATTCTTGAACTTGCAAATGGCCCCACAACCCCAGAGGCGGACGAGATATTCCACAAGAGGAAGATACTCCTGCTTCCGGACTTTCTGTCGAACTCTGGCGGCGTGACCGTTTCCTACTTTGAGTGGACCCAGAACGTGTCCGGTTACTATTGGACAGAGGAAGAGGTCTATTCCAGGCTGGATCAGATACTGACGGAGTCCGCAAAGGAGGTTCTGGCAGCCTCTGAGAAGTACAAGGTGGATCCAAGGACAGCTGCATACACCATATCTATAAAGCGTGTTGCAGATGCGATGAAGCTCAGGGGCTGGTATTAACCCCTGAGCAAAGTTATTTTTTCAACTTCATTATCCGGTAATTCCATGCGGGAGTAGTGTAGCGGTTATCACAGGGGCTTCCCAATCTGAATGAGGAATAAGCCCTTAACCCGGGTTCAAATCCCGGTTCCCGCATTAGCTTGGCTCATTTGTGCCAGCGAACCACAGGATAGCATGGAACTCACGCATGATTTTGGCGCGCTTGATGCATTAGTTTATGGCATTCCACTGCCTGCAGGAACCCTTGATCTTTTCGGCAATTATGTTGTGGGACGGAACAGAAAATGGTTCCTGCCAAAATCAACACCATGGACGATCAGACTTGCCAGAGAGAGCATCGCCTTGTCAGGCGCAATAGGTGGCGTAAAGTGTGGCTGCATTATCTTCATGGAAAAAGCCGTGGAATTTCGGTCGACGAGGAAAAATGCCTTCCCGAGTCCTGGAGTCCCCTAAGGGTGATGAGCACTGTCCACCGGCCCATGATTTCTGGGCCTGCTGAACTAGTCTCCATATCCCGGTAAATTGGCTATGGCTGGAGTCCGGCAGTGGGTATCCAGTATCCACTCAACCGCTCCCGTATCCATGCTGGAGTGGCAACCACAAACACTTAAATTGCCCGTGCATTGTAATTGCATAAGAGACTGTTGACAAATGCGTTCATTCTCAGCCGCATATCATGCCTTCCACAGGAAGGCACTCTCGAGCCAGGCAGGTATGTGGGTTGTCCTGGGGGTGCTCATAGGCATAGCCGCAGGGGTTGGTTCACTTATCCTCTATAATCTGATAAATCTGATAGGATACTCATGTTGACCGGCGTTTCTGGCTATGCAGTACCCCTTCCTGCCGGTGAAGGTGGATCACTGACTTACAGCGCTGGGAATTATGTGAGATATCTTATTCCCGTATCCACAACGGCCGGCGGGCTCATGGCAGGCATACTTGTCTACAAGCTTGCGCCGGGAACCGAAGGTCTTGGGATCAACAGTGCCATCAATGCATTCCATAACCTGAAAGCGAGAATCAGGAACAGGACACCCGCCGTTAAGCTTGTCTCTTCGGCTCTGGTGATCGGTTCTGGCGGAAGTGCGGGCCGGGATGGACCAGTAGCCCTGATATCAGCCGTTTTTGGATCCTTCCTTGCAAATCTGTTCCACCTTAACGACCATGACAGAAGGATCGTGATGGCTTCTGGAATCGGGGCCGGAATCGGAAGCATATTCATGGCCCCCATAGGCGGGGCAATCATGAGCACTGAAATCCTCTACAGGAAGGACTTTGAAGTGGAAGCCCTGATACCTGCAACCGTGGCTTCTCTTGTAGGGTATGCGATCTTCGGGTTTCAATTCCATTATGTTACTCTTTTTTCCGTTCCTACTAATGATTTCCTTTTCAGTAATCCTCTTTCCATCATCGTTTATGCTTCCATCGGTGTTGTGGCCGGAGCCGCAAGCAAGTTCTATGTCAGGCTGTACGACCTCATCCACCTGGCATTTCTTCGGATGAGGCACATTCCGATATGGGTTAAACCTGCCATTGGGGGCCTTCTCGTTGGGGTCATCGCAATGTTCTATCCGGAGGTGCTGAGTCTTGGATATGGATTTGTACAGTTGATATTGAGCGGTACCCTGACCTTAACTCTCTTCGCTCTTCTCCTCTTGTTCTTTGCAAAGATTCTGGCGACATCCTTCAGCGTAGGATCAGGAGGAGCAGGTGGAGTGTTTGCACCAAGCATAGTTACCGGGGCATTTCTCGGGGCATTTCTTGCAGGCACTCTCGGGCATTACCTTCCATTCAGCACGGAGCAGGAAATAATCATAGTGACAATGCTGGCATTCTTTGCTGCCTCCGCAAAGACACCAATCTCAATGCTCGTGATGGGTACGGAGATGGTGGGTGGCCTCGACATGTTTCTTCCATTGACAATAGCTATCACCATCGCATATTTCCTCTCTGGAGGAAGAGACTCCTTGTACGGGGCCCAGGTAATGAACAAGCTGCATTCCCCTGCTCACCTGTATGAATACCGACAGGACATTATGCACGGTATTCCCGTGGGTGATATCATGAACAGGAACTTTATCACCTGCTCAAAGGATTCGACCATTGAGGAGGTCCTGTTCAGGATGAAAGCGCATAGGGCGCGTGGCATTGTTGTTGAGAGCACCGAAGGACCACAAGGATATATCACAATGGGGCAGGTGGAGCTGGAGTACAAATTTCCACGAAGGAGATTGAGGGACATAGGAATACCTGAAACTGCTAGTATAAGCAGGACAACTCCTATGGATAAGGTCCTCTCCATACTCCCGGACGACACGCAGGGTGCCATAATCGTTCTTGATCGAAAGGGTGGAAAGATATGCGGGACGGTTGGTTTTGACGAAGTCGCAGACGGATATCAGGAGGCATACCTTGAATTCAAGACGCGGCAGATGTCCCAGGCATAGATTCTGGCACTGCTGGAGCAACTCTTTATAAGGGCAATGGGAAAACATACTATACGCAATACCGTTAAGTTCTATCATGGATCAGTTTCAAGAGTCTGAGATACGCAAGCTTGTAAACGAATGGGCTCCAAGGATCCTGGAAACCAGGGCTGTTACACCAAGGCAGGGCGGTGAAGGGGAAAAGAGGAGGGCAGATGTTATCCTCTCGATACTTAAGGAAATCGGGGTAAAGGACATCAAGGTTATAACCGGGAATGACAGGCACAAGGTTTCAAGGCCCAATGTTGTTGGGCGGTTCGGTTTTGGGGAAGTCACCACCTGGCTGGTATCTCATATGGATACCATAGGTGTTCATAAGCCACTTAAATGGAACAATGATCCATTCAAGGCAGACATCAGGGACGACAGGATATACGGCCGTGGGGCACTGGACGACGTGCAGGGAATCCTGGAATCGCTCATCGTCCTTAAAATTCTCATTGGCTCTAGTAGACTCTGGGACAGAAGTCCTCACTCTTCGTCTTTTTCAATTATAAGATAGGCCTTCTTTCCCAGGAATTCCTTTGGGCAATCCACCTTTGCTCCCGATCCGAATTTTGTTACGACTCTTTCCATATAGGCTTGAATGTTCCTTACCGTAATCTCATTCGCCTCAACAACCTTGACCTTTTTCACAAATGTATATATATTGAGTATATATTATACTTTCGTGATCACCCAGTCTGAATACGAAACATTCAGGGATAACATCAATGCACTGATACAGGAATACAGGGAGAAATTCTCAGTGCCGATGATCACGGATTCAAAGGAATATGAGGAAACTTACAGGAAAAGGCTTCTTGGAATGTCAATGGAACTCAGATCCATGATCGATCATGCCTCCTCCATTGCCATAAATGAATTCGGCAGGCCATCGCTGCTGGATGCTAAAGAGAAAGCATTCATCATCCTCGTAAAGGAGATAATGAAGCTCAGCAACCGCAGAATGGCGTATGAGTTACCGCTGTTTGGAATTGAAAGAACGATCTCATACAAGACTGTTGAACGATTGTATTCCGATCCCCTTGTGATCATGATACTGAACAACCTCTTCATTGAGACTTTGAGGAAAAAGGAGATCGGGAGATGTGATGCTGTGGGTGACGGTACAGGCTATTCATTAACAGTGACAAAACATTACAGATCAATGAGGGAGAAAGATGGAGAATCCGTTAAGAAAGGGCAGTTCGTCTACTCCTTCGCCTTAATGGATCTGAATACAAGGATGTACATCGGCTATGCCGTATCCTTGAAATCGGAGAAGGACGCATACAGGAAGGCTCTCG
>JAJZKX010000189.1 GCA_021850745.1 Thermoplasmata archaeon | reverse complement strand
CCGTCTTCAACCAACCTCTTGAGGATCCTGTATTCCATTATGGAAAGGCCGTTGTTTATAAGCCTCTTTTCTGCTTCTCTGTACCATTTCCTGTATATGGAGGTTACAAGCCTCCAAATCTCAAAACTAGTGTTGTTGTTTTCTGGATTCATTTTACACCACCTGAAGTGTCATAATCAATTGTAGGGCGCTCTTTGTCATTGGGCACATCATTTCTGGGCTCTTCTTTCAATTTAGAGGCGGCGAGTGGAACTGCAGCATTGGGTGCCTGAATCGGAGCAGTGTCCATGTCTGCAACGTATTCTGCCTCTGCATCTACATACTTCCTTCCCCTGAGAGCTGAAATCACGGCGGCCACAAGGGAAAGTACCAGTCCCACATAGAATGCAGCCCTCAGTGAGCTCATGAATGCCGGAGCAAGAGTCTCAGGGAACCATTTCAGCCCTTCCATTGTATTGAGAATGTGCTGTGGAACCGTCAGGCCTGGGACACTCGATATGATGGTCCCAACCGGATTATATCCCAGGAATGCCGAGAACATGGCAACAGTTGGCGGGGTTGCATCAAAGACCCTGTCCAAGTTGGATGCCCCCAGCGTTGCCAGTGCACTGTTGAATGCTGTTGGAAGGTTTGTGGTAAGAGAAAGCAGAACAATGGTGAAGAACATCCCTAAGCTTGCTGTCATCCCCGCATTTCTCAGAGTGGTCATCATACCAGATGCAGCGCCTCTTGAGTCTGCAGGGACTGAATTCATGATTGCTGCGGTGTTTGGGGCTGCAAACATTCCATTTCCAGCGCCCATTATAAACAGTGTTATGCCGAAAACAATGTAGTTGAAGTTCGGGCCCATGAGGCTGAGAACATAGAATGCAACAGCAACTATGATCATGCCCAAAGTGGATAAAACACGTGCACCATGCCTGTCAGATAGCCAGCCAGAAAGCGGCCCCATCACCAAGAACCCGACAGTCATGGGGATCATGTAAATGCCTGCCCAGAAGGGTGTCGAAGCATACGAATATCCATGCAGTGGAAGCCAGATTCCCTGAAGCAGTATGACCAACATAAGCATAACGCCACCCCTGCCCACCGCTGACAGAAGAGATGCAAGGTTTCCAGCCGCGAATGCCTTTATCTTGAACAGGGACATCCTGAACATAGGCTGCGCAACCTTCATCTCCACAAACGGGAACAGTATGAGAAGGAATATTCCAACTGCAAGGGAGGCAATGACTGATGGGTTTGTCCATCCTGTTGTGCTTCCCCCGTATGGGAGGAGGCCATAAGTGATTGCGATTAGTGCAATGGTCAGGCCTGCACCAAAAGTGAGGTTTCCCACATAGTCGATCTTCTGGTCTTTCTTGATGACCGCAGTTTCCTTGAGTTTCCAGTAACTCCAGAAAGTCCCAATCAATCCAACCGGAACGCTCACCAGGAAGACATACCTCCAGTTGATTACCGACAGCACTCCCCCAAGTATCAGCCCAAGGAACGAGCCGCCAAGAGCCGCTACCTGGTTTATCCCAAGTGCCTTTCCCCTTTCCTGTGATGGAAAAGCGTCCGTTAGGATGGCGGAACTGTTGGAGAACAGGAAGGCTGCCCCAACTCCCTGGATAATCCTGAATATTACCAGAAGAAGTGCTGCTGTGCTGCCTGTACCCGGTGTCAAGAATAGGAGAATGGACCCGGCAGTGAATATTGCAAATCCTAAATTGAACAACCTTACTCTTCCAAATATATCGGAAAGCCTGCCGAATGTAACCAGCAATGTTGCGGTTACGATATTGAATCCCATCAGGATCCAGAGAAGATAAACGAAAGACCCTGCCTGGAATGGGCTTAACTGTATGCCTTTGAATATTGCAGGCAATGAAATGAGGGTAATGGTCCCGTTAATGGTGGCCATAAGCATACCAATAGTAGTATTCGACAATGCTACCCATTTGTACCTAACCATTAATTCGGCATCTGGTATTCATATAAATGCTTTATTAGTAAACAATCTACTACAAAAGCATCTATTTACTCATACTTGGTATTGAGTGTATCTAATACCAAGAAAACTATGGGGGCAACCAATATTATAAACTTACACATAGGTGGTTATGACCCATGATTTCACTCCAGAGATGAAGAATACAATCATGTTCAAGGAAATCAACCAATCGCCAGACTCCATAAGGAAGACCCTGGATTCAGTTGCGGATGAATGCACTTACGCTTCCGAACTCATAAGGGAATCTAAGTATGTTTATATCGTGGGTAGCGGTACAAGCTTCCATGCTGGCATGGTGCTCCAGATAAGGCTCCTTAAAAGAGGGATTCCTGCGGTCACAGTTAAGGCACCAGAATTCTCCTATTTCCTCCCCGAAGAACAGGACAGCGAGGTTTCTGCCATCTTAATCAGCCAATCTGGAGAGAGCCGGGACATACTTGATTCATTGTATGCAGCCAAAGACAGGGGGTTTTCCACTGTATGCATAACAAACACAAAGGATAGCAGTCTTTCTGTTGGATCAGACATTTCCATCGTAACTGAGGCGGGAAAGGAAAATGCCCTTGCTGCCACCAAGACTTTCCTTTCTGCCCTTTCAGCCATAAACCTGATCACTGAAAAGCTGGACAATCCCGGATCGGAAGCCAACGAAAGCCTTTCCCAGGATCTCAAGCGCTACCTGGAAGTGGAAACGGATAAAGTCATAGAAACTGCAAAAACGGTGAAGGACAAAGTTGTGGTTCTAGGCAATGGAATTCTTCATGCCCTTGCACTGGAGGGTGCTCTAAAGTTCAAGGAGACTTCCACCATGGAAACTGAGGCATACCCGATAAGGGAATACCTGCATGGTCCCATACAATCCCTTAACCATGATACCACCGTGATCCTCCTGCACAAACCAGGAGATGAAATTGAAGGTGTATTGGAGCAATTGAAGAAACAAACCCAAAGCATATTGCGGATAGGTTTTGGGGAAAATGATGAGATCAGGGTCAACGAAGTCAGCGACCTCAATATCCCTGCAATGTTTGTAGTTCCGCTCCAGCTAATGGCAAACTACAAGTCAGTAAGCCTTGGCCTGGACCCTGACCACCCCCAACACCTCACAAAGGTTGTGAGATAGGCGAAGCCAAGAGCGAAGAATCATAATAATGTTGTAGAATAATGTGTAAATGGTGTCCAAATGATCGAAGGTTTCGAAGACAGGATCAGAAAGTTTGTTGACCAGAATATTCCCCTGGTGTCCCAAGGCATTTCAGTGTCCATTGACCAGGGGCACGAGAATATCCTGACCTACACCAGGGGTGAAATCCCTGAGCTTGGCTTCAGGTATACGAATGACACCGTCTACGATTTTGCCTCCCTCACAAAACCGCTCGTAACCACGACACTTGTCATGAAGTACCTTGAAAAGGGAATCCTTGGCCTTGAGGACAGCCTTGGCACACTCGGGGTCTTTGAACCAACTGAAGCAGCATCAAACTTAACTGTGAGGTCACTTATAACCCATACATCAGGCCTTCAGCCTGATTTTCCACTTTACAGGTATGGCAGTGACCGGGAATCATACCAGAAACTCATAGGTACCTTAGCTCAAAGGGCTGTCATGAATTCACAGGAAGAGTACAGCGATCTCAACTTCATTCTCCTCGGGTTCATGCTAGAAGAAATTTCAGGGAAGGGATTGGATGTACTAGCTAGAGAGGAAATATTCGATCCTCTGGGTATGAACCATAGCAGTTATAACCCTGAATTCAGCAAGGAACAAATTGCGCCCACTGAACAGACAAAGGAGAGGGGGCTTGTCTGGGGAAAAGTTCACGATGAGAAGGCTTTCTACAACCATGGCGTAGCCGGCCACGCAGGACTTTTCAGCAACCTTGCAGATACAAGGAAGCTCATTCTTTCCATACTCGACGGGAAGATCCTATCGGATAACACAAGGGAACTCATGTGGCACCCTCAGACACAGGATGTAAATGGGACATATGGGCTGGGATGGATTGTGAAGCAGCCTCGGCCAGTAAACCCTAGCCGTGCCTTTGGATTTTCATATTTCCTGGGTGATTATTCTCCTTTCGGAACGGTTGGCCACACGGGCTTTACGGGGCCATCAGTGTGCATTGAACCTGAAACCGGGCTATTTATTACAATATTGTGCAACAGAGTCTATCCCACCAGGGAAAATGCCAACATACTCAGGTTCAGGAGGCTGTTCCATAATCTTGTCTACAGCAACCTGTACAAAGGCAAGTTAGATTAGAGGGAAGCACATTCCACCTTTCATGGCATACGTTTCCGTAGATGGCGGAGCCACCAAAACCCTGGCTGCATGTTATGACAGCGACGGAAATATTCTTGGGGTGGCAGCAAACGGACCGTCCAACTTCCGAAACATTGGCACGGA
>JAJZKX010000188.1 GCA_021850745.1 Thermoplasmata archaeon | reverse complement strand
AATGCCTTTATGCCCACTTCTGTTCAATGGGTTAGTTTGTAAAATGAAACCGGCCAGAATCATCTTCTGATTCTGCCGTTAGCCCTTATGGATGGCCTGCTTTTGGAAGTTCCCTTTCTGCCGCTTCTAAGTCCTCTTCCCTTATATCCGGCAGATGTCAGTCCACGGTAGACTCTCCCTTTATTCTGGGGTTCAGAAACCCAGGCAAGTGAAGGTGTGCTGAGTACGCTCGGGTTTACTCTGTCAACGAGTATGACCTCATAATACTTGTATGGCCCATCCTCTCCAACATAGTAGGAGTTTAGGACCTCCATATTTGGGTACTTGTCAGCAGCTCTCTCCTCAGCGATCCATTGAATGCTCTTCTTCGGTGTGAGTTTGCTGTAGGCCATTCTTCTGGGTCTCCGTCCACCCATGATCTTCGGCCGGTTTCTTCCGCCTCTCCTTACTCTGGAACGCACAACTATGATTCCTTCTTTACTTTTGTAACCAAGGGATCTTGCGCGATCGACTCTTGTGGGGTACTCAACCCTCTCAGTGGCAGGGCCATTCCGCCATACTACCATTCTCTGCTTCTGCAGCCCGTAAATTTTAGATTTCTTAAGGTCTTTCCATGCATCCCTTACAAGTGAATATGTCGTTTCAACTTCTGCCATCTATTTACAACTCCTGGTTAACTTGAATGGTGCAGTAGGCTAAGAGGCTATAAATATATTTTGAGTTAACATCTTTCTCTCTATGAATATTGAAAATCAGGCAATGGATGGAGTTGTACCAGTGTTTATGCTTCTTCGTATGGTACCTCTTAACCTGAGGGAATTGAGAACTACAGATGTGGAGCTCATACCCATTGCTGCTGCAGAGAGGAATGGAAGGTAACTGAATATCGTAAGGCCGAAGATCGGGACAAGAATGCCCGCAGCAACAGGGACAAGTGCTACATTGTAAACTATGGCATATATTATGTTCTGCCTTATTTTCCTGACTGTCTGCTCGGCTATTTTCTTTGAGGCAAATATTGCACTTGTGTTGCCTGACAGGAAAACGATATCAGACTGGCTTTTTGCAATATCTGTGCCTTCGGCCACTGAAGCTCCAACATCAGCTGAGGCAATGGCAGCAGCATCGTTAATGCCGTCTCCAAGGAAAAGGACATACTTCCCCTTTTCCTGAAGTGATCTTACTATTTCTTCCTTGTCTGAAGGAGAAGCCCCTCCTGTGAAAGAGTCAGCGCCAACCATGGAAGATATTCTCCGGACCTCTTCTTCATTATCACCTGATACTATCCCAACTTCAATGCCGCTCTCTTGTAGTTTTCTGATACCCTCTGAAGTGTATTTCTTTATCTGGTATCTCAGTTCGAACCTTCCCTTTTCTTCTCCATTTATAATGAGGGAGAAACCAGGTTTCTCGCTGCCTGAAATTCTTGTTAAGCCAACATTTAAGCCTTCACAGGAACCATAGATCCCTATTCCTGGCAATTCACGAAGCCCATCAACAGGCAGAGGTGAAATCCCCATCAATGCTGCCTTTTTTCGAACTGCGCGGGCATATGGATGGGTTGAATGAGACTCAAGTGAAACTGCATATTTGATAAGATCCCTCTGAGACATTCCATTCTCCACAACACCTGATACCTCTGGAACAGGATCAGTTATGGTCCCTGTTTTATCAAGTACGACATAGTCCACCTTTGCAAGTCTTTCAACTGCTCCAGGATTTCTGATGACAATTCCTGAAGAGAGGGATGAATCCGAGGCAACAAGGAGTGAAACAGGGGTCGCAAGGCCAATTGCACAGGGACATGCTATCACAACAACAGAGACAAATGACAAAATAGCAATCAGTACAGGATCATGGTATCCGGATAGGGTGAGAAATATATACCAGAATATCCCTGTCAATGATGCCGTTACAATTATTGAAGGCACGAAAATCGAGGAGAATCTGTCGGTGATCCTCTGGAACTTCGTTCGTCCCGTGGATGCTTTTCTGATAAGTTTGTTTATTTCATCAATGGTTGATCCCTTGCCCATGGCCTGAACTGTGACATCAATGGAACCATTGATGTTTATTGCTCCGGAAATAACCCTGTCTCCCTTTATCTTGAGAACCGGTTTCTGTTCTCCACTAATTATTGATTCGTCAACCTCGCTTTCCCCGTTAGTTACTACCCCGTCACATGGTACCCTGTCCCCGGGATATACGCGTATAATCTCACCTGGTTTGACAGAATCAGTCCTGACATCAGACACGGTCCCATCAGACCTAACATAATGTACCATATCCGGAAGGAGTTTGAACAGATTTCTTGCAGTAATGTTCGCCCTGAGTTTTGATCTGCTTTCGACATACTGGCCAACAAGAATAAGTGTTATAATTGCTGAGGATGCATCAAAATATACCTCCCCTGGTCCAATCAAGGTTATATGCAACAATGATACTGCCACCGAGAATCCAAAGGCTGTGCTGCTACCTATGGCAATAAGAATATCCATATTTGCAGATTTTTCTTTCAGGGAATGGAGGGAACCGGAATAGAAAACATACCCTGAATAAAACTGGACAGGTGAGGCGAGTATCACAAGAATATAATCCCTTAGATAGCTGGCAGGAGTTACATAAGTGAGAACAAGAACTGGAATCGTAAAAAGGATTCCAACAGTAAGTCTCAGTCTAAGTTTCCCTGCCTGTTTTTCAGGATTGCTGAACTTGTCCAGGCAATCCTTAGAACAGAAATAATATGTATCTCCATCCTCAGTCAATTTTAGTTCAGACGTTTCTGATACGAACATTCCACAAACAGGATCGGTGGGCAATTTATCACCTCAATTTCATTCATTAAATGGCATTAATGCACTGAATAGTTGTTGTTTATAGTAATTGTGTACACTCATTTAATGTATGTGATACAAAATGCCTAATATAATGTTAGAATATTATCAATATGCGAATCAGCGACATTGAGATGAAATTCAGGCTTGCCGAGCTTCTTAAAGCAAATTCCCGTGAGAGTACAGTTGAGCTGGCAAGGAAGCTTGACACAAACAGGACGAGAATTTCCAAATTGCTCGATTCCATGATTTCAGAGGGTTGGATAAGCCGTTTCACCATAGTGACTGGACAGGAAAACAGTGATCTCCTGATTGCAAAAGTCTCAAGCCTTGATGGAATTGATCAGGAGAAACTCCTGGAATATTTTGAGCTCATTGATTCTTCTTTCATTGTGGTTCTTTTCTACAGTGATCTGCACAGCCTGGATAGAGTAAGAGTGGATGAAATCAGAATAGCTAGGAAAAGAGTGGCTGGAAGTGCAGTATCTCCTGACATTAAGGTTACATGCGACTATTGCGGGAAAACAGTTGAGCGGTCTCCCATAAGAGTAATGGTATCCGGGCGGCTTAAATATGCATGCTGCCCTAACTGCTCACAGGATCTGAAGAAAGGAAAGAGGCCAATGTTATAACTGATCTCTTTTGGATCAGATTGAACATTACTGATTCACTGTAACAGGAGGATTTTAATTCGAGGCTTGCATCTCATTAGACCATGAAAGGTTCTCTCTTACGCAAGAGATACATTCTAATTCGTGCCGATGGTGATAACGGCATTCTCGAGTATGCAAGAAGAGAACTTTACAGAAAGTTTGGCTGCAAGGAGAAGTTCAGAGACGGCTCATTTATGATAGTGCTGGCAGACCAGTTTACAAAGGACAAAGCAATAGCTCACATTAACAGCACATCAGGCCTGAAAACCGTTCTTACCAGCGGAACAGTTAAAAAACTTAAAAAGACGATGGAAAAGATGATGGAAGAGGAGTCATCCCTTCCTAAGGAGAGTGACCTCCTTCTCGGTGAGGGCAAGGACTGATTGCATATCTGCAAGGCTTTTTCTGGACTTTGCAATGGATCTGAAGTACCACATATTATCCTCAATGACAGATCTGTCTGTGTGGCAGATTCGTGATAACTTTGTTAGAAGAGATCGTCTCGTTTCCTTTCCATCCCTCATCCTTGACATTCTCAGTATTCTTTTAGGAAAATCGTATTTCACAAAATGTGTGTTTGGTTTTGCGATCTCGAATGAGACCCCGGCCAGTATTTCTTCAGCATAACCCTTGAAGGCGTAATGCTGTTTGTGCATTACCCTGCCCATAAATATATCTGCATTTGCAATGAGCCCGTAAACTGATTCAAGATCTTCAATCTCCTGTGCTTCGCTCCTGGCATTCTCGTCAATCCACATGAGGTAGTCTTCGGTTTCAAAATCCTTATTGAAAAGGTCCTGCAGAATCCTGTCATAGTCCCTTGACTTGAATGTATCCCTCATGCAGTCGAATATGGAGGTCTCGCTGTCCCTTGATCCGCTTTCAAATCCGGAAGCGTTTTCACCACGATATGAGAAGG
>JAJZKX010000187.1 GCA_021850745.1 Thermoplasmata archaeon | reverse complement strand
TGAACTCGATCAGGATCGGATTGTCATTTCAGACAGGTATATTCATTCTTCATATGCATACCAGGGACCTCTCATGGAGATCATGATGGGCGGCATGGACAGTACCATTGAATGGATGACCAATGTTTCTATGGTTATCAGGAGGATGCCTGATCTCATACTCTTCCTGGACCTGGAACCGGACAGTATAGCCACCAGAATTGCCAGAAGGAGGGAAAGATCAGGATTCGAGGAACCTGGATACCTGAAAATGGTCCGGAACTATTACCACAGGATGATCGACAGAAACTGGATAGTTATTGATTCAAGCCTGCCCGTGGAAAAAGTGACTGCGATCGCACTTGAAGCAATACTTGGAAAGCTTAAGGGATAGGCTATTTCCTTGTTGTAACAACTATATCATCAGAAAGTATCATTATTGTATGTTCGGCCTGCGATATGAATGCACCTGAGTGCTCCCTCAAGATCGCAAAGTGTGATACCTCTCTCCTGAAAAGCATCTTTTTAAGGTATTTTTTATAGTCTGGATCAATTTTTGCCAGCCATCTCTCGGCAAATGGTATTGTATTGAAATTCCTGTAGATTTCCTCATCCCTGTTTATCTTTGTTCCTGAAAGGATATATATGTTCCCTCCAGGTCCATTGTGTATCATTCCGATTCCTGAGCTTGCGAATGGTTCTATGGCAATTACAGTGTCCGGTTTTACCATAGCGGCATTGCCGTCATCATAATTAGGTATGAATATTGAGGAGTGCAGGTCATACCTGTTTATTCCATGCCCCCCAAGATTCTTTACTGGCTTGAAACCGAATGATGAGACCACCTTCTCTATTTCTGCCCCTATTTTTCTTACAGGTATCATGGGCCTCAGGACCTTGAGGGCAGCGTTCAGTGCCTCCCTTGTGCAGTCTATTAAATCTGAATGTTTTCCGGATTCACCAACCTCAACTGTTGCAGCGTTATCCGACAGATACCCATCTACCTGTGCTCCAAGGTCGACCTTTACAACATCTCCCGTCTTGAAAGTTTTTGTATCCCCGAATGAGGGAGTATAATGGGCGGCCTCGTTGTTAATCGAAAGATTGACCGGAAAAGATGGTTTTCCACCCTGTTCCCTGATAAATTGCTCGGCTTTCTCGGCCACATCCAGAAACAGAACACCCGGTTCAATAAGAGTCTGCGCATATTCCAGGGCTTCCCTGCCTATTCTTCCGGCCTCAAGATACTTGTTTTTAACCTCGCTGTCCAAAAATCATTACCGAAACTAAAGTTGTGCAGGGCTTAAGTATTTTTTTGATTCCCCTGTTTATGGCGCATTGAATCCTATGAAAATCTATGAAAAAAAGTTATAATAATTGACCGCATAAGGAGATATGGCATGGTACAAAGTTCTTAAGGATGGAGTTATGAAAGATGGGGACCTGTTCAAGGCTTCAGTGGAAAACAAGGAGATACTTATAATAAAAAGCAAGGAGAACTACTTTGCTACTTCCCTTTACTGCACCCATGAAGACTACGATCTCTCTGAGGGTTTCATGGATGAAGGCAAACTCATATGCCCCAACCATTTTGCAACATTTAACCCGAAGGATGGGTCAGTGGTCAGTCCTCCTGAAGGATCCGGAGACATATCTCCTCTTAAATCGTATAAAACCAAAGTGGAGAACGGGGAAGTGCTGGTAGACTTCCAGTAAACATTTTTTCCACGGAAGGAAACCAATGAAAATTCTAGTACTGATAAAACAGATTCCTGACATAAACAAGATAACATTTGACAGCAGAACAATGAGGATAGTAAGGGAAGGTGTGCCCTTGATGTTCAACTCCTTCGACAAGAAGGCTGTTGAGGAGGCCATAAGAATCAAGGAAAAGACCGGATCTGAGGTTGTAGTGGCAACAATGGGCCCCCCTTCTGCAGGAGAAATACTCAATGAATCTCTGAGAATGGGCGCAGATACTGCTTATCTTGTCACCGACAGGAAGTTTGCCGGTTCGGACACATGGGTTACGGCAAAAATACTGTCAAAGGTAGTGGAATACGTGAAACCAGATCTTGTTCTGACAGGCAAATATTCACTTGACGGGGAAACGTCCCAGGTTCCGCCTGAAATTGCGTTCATGACAGGAATGAAATTCAAGTCGTCAGTTTTCACAATTGAATTTTCGGAAGACATGAAGACAGTTATACTGGGTCAGGACAGGGAAGATGGGATTAACAGGTATGAGGGAACCCTTCCTGCCGTCTTATCAGTTAGTGAGAAGATAAACAGGGCAAGATCCATAAAGCCTGAAACACCAGACATGACATCAAGAATAGTGATGCTCGACGCTGAAAAACTTGGCATAGATTTCACGGGTACTGATGCGTCTCCAACAGTTGTTACCGGAACTTCAGAGGTAAGGAATCTGAGAACTGTAAAGTTCCTTAACCCTGGGAAAGAAGCATATGAAAAAATCGTTGAAATGATTAATGAAAAGAAATCCGGTGGCAAGACAGAAACTATAGACAATTCCTCAACCGGGAAGAGTGGATCTGTCATGGGAATTGCACTGGACGATCCTGTGGTATCAATAGAGATTGCGTCAAAAATATGTGAAATCTCAAAAGGCAAGGACCTTGAGGTAATAATGGCTGGAAATGTTGATCCTGAAAAGCTGAAAGGGATGCCGTGCAACAGGTATGTAAGTGTTAAATCACGTGGAAATGATACTTTTGCGGGAAGCATAATAAAAATTATGGAGAAGGAGAAACCAGAATTCGTTATTTTCCCTTCAACCATAGATGGAAGGGAAATTGCAGCAAGAATTGCCGGGGAGAAATCTCTGGGCCTTACTGCCGACTGCATAGACCTCAAATATGACGGAAAACAGCTTGTCCAGCTTAAACCGGCATTCGGTGGGGGAATAGTTGCGGAGATAGTATCAAGGACGAAGCCCGCAATGGCTACCGTAAGGCCCGGAATGTTCCTCAAATATCGTGGATCTGTAGACTTCAAGCTGGATCATGCGGATTCCTCAGGCAATGAAAGTTTCAGGCTGCTTGAAAAGGTACCTGTCCCCCCGGAATACAAGCCTCTCTCTTCCAGCAGTGCAGTCATTGGGCTGGGAAGAGGTATAAAAAAGAGGGATTTTGTCCAGAAAGCTCTTGAACTGAGCCGGAAACTTGGAACAAGCGTGGGAGCCACCAGACCAATTGTGGACATGGGATTTGTACCACGACAGCAGCAGATAGGGCTTACCGGATCTTCGATCTCTTCAGATCTTTATATAAACCTTGGTGTATCTGGCCAGGACAATCACGTTGTAGGACTGAGGTACGTTCACACCATTGTATCTGTAAATGTGGATCCCGAGGCACCGATATTCAAGTACTCCGATTACGGCATAGTATCAGATGTTAACGAGTTCACCGATGGCTTCCTCCATTACCTCAATGAAAAAGGAATGTAGAACCTCAGAGGCCAAATTGATCTGGCTGATCCTGGATCAGTGAAGAAATGAGAACACATTTAAATCAAGGAGGGAGAAACAGAGGAGTTCAAACATATGAATGAAGATGAAAAGAACAGTGAGGTCGGAGGGCATATTTACAACAGAAATGTGATCCTCATTTCTTTCTCAGCATTTTTTGCAGACATGGGATACCAGCTTGTCATAGCAGGGCTGCCTTACTTCCTTGTTTTTGTTCTGGGAGCGCCAGTCATTATATTTGGTTTTGCTGAAGCCCTTAATTACGGTGTGGGATCTGTTTTTGCATATTTTGGAGGGAAGATGGCTGACAGGTACGGATACAAAAAGATCTCGGTACTTGGGAATGCCTTCATACCCATTCTTTCCTTTACAGGGTTTGCCATTGTTCCACTCGAAGCTGTTGGAACCTTTGCGACCGGCTGGTGGATGAGAAATCTCAGATCACCCGCAAGAAGAACACTTTTCGCAAAATCTGTATCTGATGCAAACAGATCAAGATCTTTCGGGCTCCTTCACGGGTTAGATGTTGGAGGAGGGATTGTGGCAACCATACTTCTTATGGTAATGCTTTTTTATCACTATGAGTTCAGATTCATATTTCTGGTTACAATAGTTCCCCTGGTGATATCCACAATACTGGTTGCCATGACCAGGGACAGGAAGAGAAGCGCTGAAACAGACAGAAAGGTCGATGCAGGTAAAAGGAAATTTGCGTTTGGTGCTGTTCTGTTAGCTACAGCACTTTTCGGATTTAGTTTTTACAGCATGGGATTCCCCATACTCACCGTATCTGAATATACCAGCAGCCCAATTCTGGGTGTTGGAACATACACAATATTCCTTGCCGTTTCATCGTTTACAGGATTTAGCCTTTCGCGTTTTACTATCAGGAACGAAATGAGGGCTCTCGGTTTTCTAGGGTACATACTTGCCGGGCTGGGATCTCTGGG
>JAJZKX010000186.1 GCA_021850745.1 Thermoplasmata archaeon | reverse complement strand
TTTCCATTCCGAACTATCTGCCCCACATATGCCCCTTTTCTGTAAACAGTGGCGTAAAAGTCTTCCTGGCCTACAATCTCAAATTCATTCACCATATGCAATTGGGTTGCAAGATAATTAATTGGCGTTCTTCACCCAGGACAAGGGCCCCCAAATTATGGCATTTTGTTGGAATTATTGCCTCCCCATGCCCTGAAATATTAGCCCGGTACACTTTAATAATTTGGAACCATTGAAGAAACTGGTAGGTGAAATTAATTGCGGCTTTCTGGTAAAAATGCAATCATAACAGGCGGTGCAGGTTCAATAGGTTCGGTTGTGGCTGATCGATTCCTTGAAGAAGGCGCAAATGTGCTGATTGTTGACCGCGATCAGAATGCCATCGACTCAACTTTAAAGAAACTTAAAAAAGGGACTGCCACCATATTGGGCCTTCAAGTCGATGTAACCAGCGAGGAGAGCATCAAGAACATGGTTCATGAATCACTCAGGATTTTCAAGAACGGCAGGATAGACCTTCTTGCAAACATTGCTGGAATAGGGCCCTTTGCAAGATTCCCAGAACTTAAAGTTGAAGACTGGGACAGAACCATCAATGTCAATCTAAGGGGAACTTTTCTCGTGTCCAAATTTGTGTCAGAAAACATGATCAAGAATGGTGGCGGTGTCATTGTGAATATGTCTTCCACCAATGGATTGCTTGCAGAGGAGGGATTGGCAGCATACAATGCTTCCAAGGCCGGTGTAATCCTCCTGTCCAAGACCATGGCACTGGAGCTTGCCAAATACAAGATCAGGGTGAATTCTGTCTGTCCTGGATTCATAAGAACCAAACTGTTGGAATCTGCTGGCTTGCCAAAGGATATGATCGACAGCTACGTTAACAAGATTCCATTGGCAAGACTTGGCACGCCCTTAGATGTTGCCAATGTGTTTGTCTACCTTGCATCCGACGAATCCGCATTCATAACAGGAACAGAAATTGTTGTTGACGGCGGGCAAATTTGCCAGGAATAGCCTCATGAGGGTTGCACTATCACAGATTAAGGTAGAAACAAATCAATATCAAAAAAATCTAGCGAAAATTATCGAGTACATCGGGCTCGCCAGCCAAGGAAAGGCGGATCTTGTTGTCTTTCCCGAATGTTCGGATCATGGTTGGCTTACTGCCCTGAACCCTGACGAGGCACATGACAAGTTTGAATATACTGTTGCTGAAATCTCTGCACTTGCAAAAAAATATGAAATTTATATCTGCATAGGCCTGACCGATGGATGCACAGACAGGCTTTACAATACGGCGGTTCTAATATCTCCTGAGGGGGAATTGCTTTTTAGGCACAATAAAATAAATCTACTGGACTTCGAACGAAAAGTATACAGCCCTGGTAATAAAGTCTCAGTTTTGGCCCGACCCATTGAAAATACTTCAATTCTTATTTGTGCTGATAACTTCCCGGATTCATTGTACTTGGGCAGGTCGGTTGGTTTGATGGGTGCCAAATTGCTCCTATCACCCAGTTCTTGGGCAATTGAACCGGGCCTAACCGAAGATCCGGATGAGTCGATGTGGATAACTTCTTACACAAAACTGGCAAAAGAATATGGTATAACCACGGTAGCTGTGGATAACGTTGGAATTATGGAAAATGAACCATGGAACGGGTTTCCATGCATTGGAAATTCCGTTGTAGTCGGGCATGACGGCAAGATAATCTACAGATGCTCTTTTGGGGAAAAAGCGGAGGAAATTGCCTTCGTGGACCTTGCGAATCTATAATTTATCAATTCTTCAAGTTGAACATTTTTTATAAATCCATGTTGAAATATTTATTCAGCGGAAAATCGACGGTTCAGATTGATATTAAGCCAAGGCGGAAGAAAGTCACTCCCTTTTTCCCCTGCCCATAATCTTGGTGAGAAATGGAAGTTCTTTGCCTTCATACATCCACGTGTAATCCCACAAATCTGTTGTTGTGCATGAATGATATGGTAGAAGGAGAGCCTTGCTTCCCAGTTCTATGCCTTTCTGCTCAGGCTTGATGACCGTATGTTCCTCAGACATAGCAACCACCTTCCCAACTATTCCATTTGCGTTAACAGCAACCGGGTAAACGCCCTGATCCAGGGAGATTGACTTATAACCTGCGTCGAGTACAATGCGTTCCCTATCTTTCATGCTCATTACCTGGCCAACAATTCCCATGGAAATCTCTTCGACGTTGCATAGACCCATCTCCTTGCAGTGAATATCGTAAAATACGTAGGTTCCGGGCTGGATTTCAGTTACTTCCTCAAAATGGGACCAGATCTCTGATGTTGGTGTTCCCCCTACAGTAAGGGTCTTCATATGAGGGTCAATTTTTTTCAGGTTTTCGAATAGCCCCTTTACAACTTTTCTTTCGGCTCTGACAAGTTCTTCCCTCTTAGAAAGGTCTGGGCTGTGGACCTGCCCATCGTAGGCCATTATCCCATCAAATCTGATGTTTGGAAGCTTTTTCAACTGGGAATGTAACTCAAGGACTCTATCAGGGTCAATTCCGCACCTGTCCATGCCGATGTTGACATCAATGAGAACAGGAATGGCCTGGTTCAGATAAGCTGCGCTTTCTGAAAGATTTCTCGCCCCTTCAAAACTATCCACTGCCACAGATATCCTGCAGCCATCTTTGGAAAGCCTGGCAACCCTATCGCACTTCCTTCTGTCAACCACTTCATTGCTCAGCAGAATGTCTGAAACGCCGCCCGCAAACATTACTTCTGCTTCTGACACTTTCTGGACGCATATTCCTATTGCCCCTTCCTCCATCTGAAGCTTCGCAAGATAAGGGATTTTATGCGTTTTTGAATGGGGCCTCAGAACCTTATGGCCGTTGTTTGCAATTTCCTGAAATTTGTGGATATTTCTTTTGGTCTGACCGAGATCAGTAACCATGTAAGGTGTTTCAGAATTCACCAATAATGCCCGTTCTGCGTCCATCGCTTCGCCAATAATCTTCAAATATAATAAACTACTCACAAATTGATCTAAATGCATAAATCCATAGTTGTTGACGGATTGGGGCGCGGAGGTCCATATGCCCATGCAGTAGTAGCAGGCGAAACCATCTTTATTTCAGGCCAGACGGGCCAAGATGAAACAAACGAAAATGATTTTAAAGCACAGTTCAGAGCTTCCATGAAAAAAATAAGCAATATTGCTGCAACTGTTGGAAAAACTATTAAAGATATTGCGAAGATAAATGTCTACATCAGCGACAAATCATACTTCAAAGAGATGAATGAAATTTTTGGAGAATATTTCAAGGAATCGCCACCTGCAAGGACAACACTGGTTGCCGGATTTGTTGCAGATGGCATTCTCGTTGAGATTGATGCGACGCTCCATTGATTTTTTAACATAACCCTTAATTTTTCAGTAATGTGCTCCCGAAGGGGCTCTGATCAGTGGTCAGGTACACGGATGGAAGCACAGGTTTCTTGGAGGCACCCAAAAAGGTTGAGAACCTGCGAGTGAATTTCAACCTGGGTATATTGCCCAAAATTCATTGAAATGAGGTTTTAAATTAAACCATTTTTTCATAGCACTAGGGCTTTTTTACAGTATGCTAATTGTAAAACCACATTCCAGAGTTTTGTCCGATGGAAGAACCTGAAGCCCTATGCCGTTGTTGAAAGCATCTATGGCTCCTGTTAAAGGCTCAATGGCCACAGAGTTTTCACCGGCATATATCCCATTGTAGACTTCAAAGTAATCCATGTTTCTACGTTCGAGAATGACTGTTGATATGGCTGATTCCAGCCTTATTGTGCCGCCGCCAACAAATGAATGATCTATGTTCAGTTTCCCTGGATCGTCATTATCATTAAAACTGTATTCAACCAATTTCCCGTCAGGAAAAACCCCATCGGGATAATTCAACCTCTGTATTTTGCTATGGTGATACAGCCTCCAGGGGTGTGATACTCTAAAGTAAGGGTGGGCACCCACCACAATGGGTGTATCTGATTCTCCTGTGTTTGTTATTGAAATCCTGGCATCAAAGGATCGGTCCTTCAAGTGATATCTTATATTTACATCAAGCTTTGATGGGTATCCAGGGTCTCTTATTTCATTAAGAAGTGAGATGGAGTCACCGTCCCTTTCGACCACTTTCCATTCATTAGACCTTGCAAGCCCGTGTATGGAGTCTTTGAAGTTTCCCACAACATGGGCGTTTTTTGGAAGATGATATTCCCTCTCTTGAAAAGTGTATTTGGCGTCTTTGACCAGGTCACCATACGGTATAAGGATCGGGATTCCACCTTTCAACTCTATTCCATCCTCTGTTTCTTTGAGAATTTTCTTTCCATTCCGAACTATCTGCCCCACATATGCCCCTTTTCTGTAAACAGTGGCGTAAAAGTCTTCCTGGCCTACAATCTCAAATTCATTCACCATATGCAATTGGGTTGCAAGATAATTAATTGGCATTCTGATCGCGGTCAACA
>JAJZKX010000185.1 GCA_021850745.1 Thermoplasmata archaeon | reverse complement strand
TCTTCCTTCATGCAATCTTCCATGCAGAATTCATTTTAACATTTGTGCAGGAGGAAAATCAAAAACCTCATGCCTTAGCTGAAAAAAGTGCAAAATTGGCACCCGAGTCAGTCCAGTATACTACATTTTCCAGGCCTGCGTCTTCTAGTTTTTTCCTGAAATCTGCAAGGGAATACTTGTATGAATTTTCAGTATGTATGGTCTCCCCCTTCCGGAAATTAACGGCCACGCCGTCAAGTGATATGGTCTGGTCCCTTGTGCTTTCCAGATGCATCTCAATTCTTCCCATCTTCTCGTTGTAAAAGGCATTGTGGCGGAATGCAGACCTGTCAATAGTGCATCCGAAGGTACGGTTTATCCTTTCAATGAGGTTTTCATTGAACTCGGCCGTAATGCCGCTTGGATCGTTGTATGCACGCTCAAGCTTTCCAATATCCTTCTTCAGGTCAACGCCGATGGTCAGGGTATCCCCGTGTGACATTATCCGCCTGCAGTTGCCAATGAACTGCGAAGCTTCCTCCGGCTCCATGTTACCGATGGTTGATCCCAGGAAAACTATGCTCTTCCTTCCATTTATTCCCAGCCGAGCCATTACATCATAATTAGTGTAGTCTGCGCAGATTCCCCTTACCACCAGTTCAGGGTAGGCTGATGAAATGTTCTTCACCGCAAGTTCAAGGGCTTCCCTGGAAATATCCACAAGTATGTATTCCACAGGGGACTTCACTGATCTCAGGAAAATTGAACCTTTGGACCCGTTGCCGCCTCCGAGCTCTATGATTGTTGATTTTTCACCTATGTAATCTGCGATGCCCGGTCCCTGCTTCTCAAGTATCTCGATTTCAGACCGGGTCGGATAGTATTCTTCCAGTCCAGTTATCCTGTCAAAGAGACTTGATCCCCTTTCATCGTAAAGGAACTTTGGGTGTGTTTTCTTAGGATCCTTCAAAAGGCCCTGAAGGACCTCAGTCCTGAAGTCAGAGAGTTTTGGCTTCAGATCTATAATCGGGTTAGTTCCCATTAGCTTCATCCCTTGAAAGCCTCAGGCCTGAGAACTGCCACCTGCTTCCAGGTGCATAGAAGTTCCTGTATGATATCCTTGAGTGGCCTTTGGGAGTGGAGAAACTTGACCCCTTGAGCACCATCTGCCCGGACATGAACTTGCCGTTGTATTCGCCAAGGGAGCCTTCCAGCGGCCTGAATCCTGGATATGGCAAATAGGCACTAATGGTCCATTCCCATGCATTGCCCATGCCGGAAATTCCGAAGGTTTCGTTGCCTGAAATAGGGGCAAAATATCCCGTTTCGAGCCAGTTTTTTTCGGCCCAGGGTTGTGAACTGGCTGCGACCTCCCACTGGGCCTCAGTCGGCAGCTTTGCGTTTTTCCATCTTGCGTAGGCGTCTGCCTCATAATATGAAATGTGCATTACCGGTTCATGAAGGTCCAGTTCCTGCATGCCGTATAGTGTGAAATAACTGTAATTTCCACTATTAATTTCCCAGTAAAGTGGCATTTCGATTTGATTTTCCAGCCGCCATTCCCATCCTGAAGAAAGCCAGAATTGTGGTTTCCTGTAACCGCCATCCTCTATGAATGCAACGAAATCACCGTTTGATACCTGGCGGCTTGAGATGGAGAAAGGAGGGACAATTTCGTGGTGGGCAGGCATTTCATTGTCAAAGGCAAACCCATGGCCATGGAAGCCAATCTCCGCTGTCCGTTCCTGGAAGCTTGTGAAATCTTCTTCACTGGCTGATGATCCAGGTTTCCTGCCCTTTGCATAAGCCGGCCTGTATGGCGACTGGTAAAAGTTCCTCTTGATATCCATTAGGAGCAGTTCCTGGTGCTGCTGTTCATGGTTGATGCCAAGTTCCACTCTTTTAAGGGCCTCAAGGTCATCACCCTGTTCATTGAGAAGTTCTCCCAAGGATTCCTCAACATGCTTCCTGTAATCAAGCACAGATTCCAGGGAAGGCCGTGAGATGGTCGACCTTGAAGGTTTGGGAACAAATTCACCAACAGTCTCGTAATAGGAATTGAAAACATAGTCAAATCTTTCGTCAAATGGCCTGTAGCTCCTGGAGAACTCCCTAAGAATGAATTTCTCAAAGAACCAGGTAGTATGTCCAAGGTGCCATTTTGGAGGGCTTGTATCCTGAGTCGCCTGGACCATGTAGTCATCCCTTTCGAGGGGACCGCACAGCTCTTTTGTAAGATTCCTGGTACTGATGAATTTTCCCACGATGCCCTGAGCGTCTAGAATTCTTTCTGATCCCGCGTCATACATAAGTGCAGCCCCTCTGGGCACTTTGCAATATTTCATGGCTTTCATTGGTCATAACCTTTTCCAAACGTGCCGGCAGAACAGAATGTAAATTATACTGCCAAATCTATCCGATGATAAGCGAAAATGGATCAGGTGGACAAGAAAATTCTTTTCAACCTCCTTAAGGACGGGAGGATTTCCCAGAGGCAGATAGCACAGAATGTTGGAATATCTGCACAGGCCCTGGGCTACAGGATTAACAAGCTCATGTCGGACGGTGTCCTCAAGGGTTACTCACTCATTGTAAGCCCGTTGCTTGACGGGAAGGTTGAGGGCTTCGCTGCATTCAAGTCGGAAAAGGAATACAACGGTGAAGTTTCGTCCATAACCAAATGCCTTGAGGAAATCACCCTTTACGGCTTCAGGGGAGACCGGGTCGAAGAGGTGGAAAGGAAGATAGCTGAAGCGGGCAGGGAACTTGGGGAACCTGTCATGAAGTATATCCCCCCCACTGGGCAGGTTGGAATGAACCTCAACAGCAATGACAGGGAGATCGTCAGGCTCCTGAGAGAGGACCCGAGGATGCCTGTCACGGATATTGCTTCAAAGCTGGATCTCCCCTACATGACGGTAAAGCGCAGGCTTAACCTGCTCATCAAGAACCGGCTCATAGGAGTCGTGTCCAAGATAGACCTTTCCGGCGGGGATGTTGTAATATACTCAATATTCTCCCATGCTGTGAATGCACTGGCCCAGTTGCTAGAGCCCCAGACAATATTTGTCATCAGGGATGCCACCGCCGGTGTGCTATTCTGTTACTCAGAGAACCTGAAGGCTGCAAAGGAGAGCATATCCAGGGTCAGGTCCGTGGACAGGAACGCTGATGTGATGGTACTTTACGAATATCAGTTCTTCACCTGAAACCACTGTGATAAACCAACAATTTTACAACCATCGGGAGATGCCAGTGCATGCCTAGTCCCGGACCGATGCTTTCGCTGGCCAAGGCCATTCGATCATTCATCTTTTCATCACTGGCAATTTCCATTCCATTCTACGTTGCTTTTCTCGGTTACAGTGCCCTGGATACTTCAATAATAGTGCTTGTGAGCCTTGCGGTGTCGACGCTTTTCCTTTACCTGTTCACCGCAGCAAAGATGAGGATAAAGTCAAAACTTGCCCTGCTTTCTGGGCTGTTCAGCGTATCACTGTTCATACTGTACATTGGCAATGACATCTACTTCCTCATTCTGTCAATGGCCGTGGGTGCACTTTCCTTTGCAGGCAGGGACCTCACAACAAACCAGTCTCTTGAACAGTACACCATCAGCCTTTCCATAGAGGACCAGCACAGGAAAACCATGATGTTCTCTGTGTACAACTTCGCTTCCTATGCAAGCGGTGCCATTGCCAGTGCTTTCCTGTACCTTGACACCAGTGTGAGTTTTGAAACCATATTTCTTATTGATTTCCTGCTTTCGCTCCTCCAGGTGGCCATATACCTCTGGCTAAAGTTCCCGGACCTCAAGCCCAAGGCTCAGAAACAGGCCATAGCCGATCCTGAGGTGAGAAGGAACGTAAAAACGCTTGCAGCGCTATTTTCAGTTGATTCGCTTGGGGGTGGACTGGTTAACACGGCCATAATTACCCTGTGGTTCAAGGTCGTTTATGGGATAAGCCTCTCCGGTGCCGGCCTGATATTCGTCATTGTCAACATAGTCACAGCCATATCAGTTATCCTCTCAGGACGCATTTCCAAAGGGATAGGGCTTGTGCGAACAATGGTATACACGCACCTTTTCAGCAACGTTATGCTCTTTCTTGTACCGGTATTCCACAGTCTTCTCATAAGTGAGGTCTTCCTGTATCTCAGGCAAACCACCAGCCAGATGGATGTCCCTCCCAGGGACAGCCTTGTGAACACCATTATCCCAAGCGACGCACGGGTTGCAGGGAATTCAATTTTCCTTGGCGTGAGGAATGGCCTCCAGATACCAGGCCCTGGACTTGCTGGCATCCTGTTCGAAGTATTTCCCGAAGGTGTCTTCTTCTCGGCTGCACTCATAAAGATTGCATATGACATCGCATTCTTCGCTAGATACAGGACCTATAGGGTTTAGCGCCGAAAGTTTAACAGTCATTTGAAAATAACCCTCTGAAAGAAGGGGGGACCTCTCAATGAAGGGAAGGAAGATACTTGTTACAGGCGGAGCAGGATTTATTGGCTCAAACATGGTTGAAACGCT
>JAJZKX010000184.1 GCA_021850745.1 Thermoplasmata archaeon | reverse complement strand
TTCTCGCGCATCCGCTTTTTCCGTTATTATTATGTTTCTTGCGGTTTCCGTCTCATTCAATACAAACTACCCTTTGAAATCCATGAAGGGTTTCGGAGTGAACATAATAAGGTCAGGTTATTAATGCTTAACTCATCCGGAAGGGTTGAGGAATTATAACATAGGAGGTATGGAAGTTATTATGGAACCATGCAGAGGAGTATATGATCCCTCCGATGACACCTTCCTTGTGATGGAACATGCCCAGCCTCATGGGACCATTCTGGAGATGGGTACTGGCTCCGGAATTATCTCCATATATTTCTCCCTGAAGGGATTTGACGTTCTGGGAGTGGATATAAACCCTCATGCTGTGGAGTGTGCAAAATCAAATGCCAGCATGAACAGGTGCGGGGCTATGTTCAGGCAGAGTGACCTCTTTGCAGCGGTTCCTGAAAGCTTTGACACCATAATGTTCAACCCTCCATATCTCCCGACGGAGGATAATTTCCAGGGAAGCGAACAGTGGGACGGTGGCTCAGACGGATTTCTTGTGATCAGGCCATTTCTTCATAAGGTTACAGACCACCTCCGATCTGGCGGAAATGTATTCCTTGTTCTCTCGTCATTCACAGAAATTGACAGCTTTATCCAGGAGTTCAGCGGGCTTTCATTCGAAAAAGTCAGTTCAATATCTTTCCCTTTTGAAACACTTTCACTCTATCGAATCGGAAGAACCTGACAATGTATTTTACAGGATAGGTGTTTTTATTCACTCAGTTAATACGCCATGAAAGATGCCCACCATTCAGGAGAGAATCAAGGAGATAGAGGAGGAACTCAAAAAAACAGAATACAATAAGGCGACACAGAAGCACATAGGCATACTAAAGGCAAAACTCTCCAGGCTGGAGGGAGACCTCCTGTCACAGAAGAAAGGTGGAGGGGGCGAAGGATTTTCAATTCCCAAAAGCGGCGATGCAACTGTTGCTCTGGTTGGTTACCCCAATGTTGGAAAGAGCAGTATTCTCAATGCCCTTACCGACCAGACCAGTGAAATCGGGAATTTTGCCTTCACCACTCTTAAGGCCATACCTGGGACCCTCAACTATAAGGGAGCACAGATACAGGTCCTCGATCTGCCGGGAATAATTGAGAATGCGAGCAAAGGATCAGGGAGAGGTAGGGAGGTCCTGAGCATGGTCAGGAATGCTGACCTTGTGTTGATTGTGACAGATGTGAAGGCCAAGGGCATCGAGAGGATCATTTTTGAACTGCACAGAGCAGGAATAGTGCTGAACAGGAGAAAACGAAACATAGGCATTCACAAGAACAACACCGGTGGCATAAGGATTCAGAAACCCAGAAACATAGAGGTTGATGAGGCTCAGATTAAGGATATACTGGGAGAATTCAGAATAACAAACTGTGATCTCTACATAAGGGAATACATTGACGCAGACGATCTTATTGATTTCCTGAGGGGGAATATAATCTATGCCAAAGGTATTTTCGTAATCAACAAAATAGATCTCCCTCACACTGTGGAGGATATCGAATATGTTACCAGATTAGGCAAGACCGCAAAGGTTTCCGCATCGTCTGGAACAGGTATAGAGGATCTTAAGGAGATGATTTACGAGGATCTGGAACTCATACGGGTTTACCTCAGGGAAAAATCCGGTGAAATAGACTTTGAAAGGCCAATGGTGCTTCACAAGGGAACCATTGTGAGGGAAGTTGTAAGGAAAATAAGCAGGGAGATGCTTTCATCGTTCAGATATGCAATCATCAGCGGACCTGCAAGGAAACAGTCGGAACTGAGAGTTGGTCTGAACTATGAACTCTTCGATCAGGACGTTATAACAATAATAAGCAAGAACTGAGAAAGATGAAAACCATACACGTAATATTCAGGGGAGAGGTGCAGGGCGTCGGTTTCAGGAAACGGTTTGCTAAACTTGCCACTCAGAAGGGAATCAGAGGCTGGGTGAAAAATATGGATAACGGAACTGTAGAGGCAGATCTTCAGGGTGAGGATACCGCAGTGATGAGGTGTATTGAGGCTGCAGGGAAGCTATCAGGTTCTGTCAGGGTAAATAGTGCAGAGTCAGAGATCACTGATGAAGAAGAATATCCAGATTTCAGAATAATCAGATGATCATTTCAGAACCTTATACTTGAAACCCAGATTCGCAATCTTATCAAGCATTGTCTTCAGGTGATCCTGATTTCTCACATTAACTGAGAATGTAATGGTCTGAAATCCGACCGGGGTGTCCTCCGAAAGGTTGTCCACCTCAGCATGGAAAACATTCCCCCCGCATTCTGAGATTATTGTTGATATCTTCTTCAAAGTGCCTGGCCTGTCAGGTATCTTGAACTCAAGCCTGACAAGTTTGGATTCAAGCTCCATGGACTTGAAAATGATCTTGGATAGCAAGAGGAAATTTATGTTTCCTCCGGAAAGGACTACAACAACTTTTTTCCCCCTGACATCTATTTTTCCTTCCATCAGGGCCGCTATGCCGGCAGCACCTGAAGGTTCAACAAGTGTTTTGTTTCGCTCCAGCAGTTTGTAGATTGCAAGGGCAATGCTTTCGTCACTCACTGTAACTATGTCATCGAGGTATTTTGAACATATGTCAAGGGTCAGCTGACCTGGATATTTAACCGAAATCCCGTCTGCAATGCTTTCACCGCTTGTATGGGGTATTATTCTTCCTGCCTCAATTGATTTCTTCATGGAATCAGAGAGCTCAGATTCAACACCTATCATCCTTATGGATGGATTCAGTGACTTCAGTGCTGTGGCGACACCTGACATCAATCCGCCTCCACCCACGGGAACTATAACCAGGTCAGCGTCAGGCAGGTCTTCAAATATTTCCAGTCCGACAGTTCCCTGACCAGAGATTATGTATGGGCAGTTGAATGCTTCAATGAAGGTTCTTTTCTCCTCTTTCCTCAATTCCTCGGCCTTCTCCCTTGCATCGCTATAGTCAGATCCCCAAAGAACAACCTCGGCGCCATAATCGGTCACTGCGTTCACCTTCGCGGGTACGGAATATTCCGGCATCACTATTTTCGCCTTGACGCCGTTGATCATGGCCGCATATGCAACCCCCTGGGCATGATTCCCGGAACTGGCAGTTATAACCCCGGATCGTCTCTCATCAGGTGTCAGTTTTGACATTCTGAAAATTGCTCCTCTGCTCTTGAAAGAACCAGTTTTCTGATGGTTTTCCATCTTGAGGTAGAGCTCACAGCCAAACATCCTGCTCAGCGTGGTACTCTTTCTCAGCTCAGTTCTGTTAATCTTTCCTTCCAGGTAATGCTGCGCCTCTCTGATCAGTTCCAGGTCTGGCAACGGAGTATCGGGCACTTTAGTTCACCCCTGTCATATATTTTCTTACAGTATCTGTAACCTCTGCGTATGTTGACTGGGCATCATCCAGAAAAAGCTTCATCTTTATCTCCTCACTCTCCCTGAAATCCTTACCCATATTCTGAAGGTTGATCGCAACATTCTGAAGTACTCCTCTTATTGCGGCTATGGCAAATTCAGCCGAGCACTGCGAGTCCGTTATGGCACTTTTTAAGCCATGTCTGGCAAGGTAAAGAGCGTCGCGAAGTATCTGAAATGAAATAGCTGCAATTTTCCATGGGACTGCTATAGCCTCTTTGGAAGCTTCGATCAAGGCGTCATTTCTTCTTTTCTGCTGGTCCTCATTTTCCTTTGGAAGTTTCCATGTGTCAACTATGAGGTTGAAAGCCCTTTCGTCATCCTCCATCAACTTTCTCAATTCAGATATGTTTTCTCCAGACCTCTGTTTTATCAGCGCCATCTGTTCACGGAACCGGGAATAGGACTTTTTCCCTTCAGTTATGCCTGAGACCATGGAATTGAGGGAAGCCGCAATAACAGCCACTGAAGCGCTGGCGGCTCCTCCTCCTGGCACGGGTGTCGGCGATGCAAGTCTTTCAATGAAACTGTCCATGCTTTCCAAGTTTTTCACCTCATAAGTTTCTTCTCAAGTACCTGGTCGGTGCTGAATCTGTTGAGTTGAAGATAGAATCTTGCCGATTCAACAAGGGCTTCAAGCGGTACGAGGCCAACAATTTCTGACTCAACAACCGAGATTCCATATCTGGAAGCTTCAAGCTTCACGAGCTCAAACGCCCTGTGAATGGGTGTCATCCTGAAATTAGTAAGATTCATTGAAATCTGTACCTGTTTCTTATCTTCCAGATAGAAAGCAAGTGATTTAACATAGGTAAATCCACCATCCTTGGCACGAAGTGCTTTTGCAATTTTCTTTCCGACATTGATATCCTGCGTGTTCAGATTTACATTGTATGCTATGAGGTAATTCCGCGCTCCTATGATGGAGGCACCGGCGTTTCCGATCTGGGCTGGCCCGAAATCAGGTTTCCATCTTGGCTCACCAATGGAATGCCTCAATTCCTCAAACTGGAAGCTCTTATTCCTTATATCCTCAAGATTGTGCCTATCGGGGTTCTTTGCTGATTCCCCGTAAAGATAAACGGGTATGGACAACT
>JAJZKX010000183.1:3310-4590 GCA_021850745.1 Thermoplasmata archaeon | reverse complement strand
GAAAACCTGGTGGGTTCCCGAAGGTATTTCCGAGCGTGACATATCCTTAAGAATTATCCATATTCCAGTTGAGAGGATTATTGAAACAGCTGATTGAAACAAGGGGAAGGAGAATCCGAAGTGGCTTGAAGGAAACCAGTATATCCCGCTGAGAAGGAGGAAGTTATGAAAATTTCCGGTGTAAATTACGGCAGAAAAGAATTTCCTCATAGGCTGTCCGTAGTATTCAAGGGAGCCGTCTGAGAAGGAGAAAATAAGCCAGTATAGAATTGCCAGGGGAAGCGTAAGATGGTATTTCAGAATCGTCATTTTAACTGCAAAAGCAACTCTGTTCCTCATCATTTATGAATAGTAAGTGCAGTAAAGATCATTATATCAACAGGTAAGTAAATTTTTTTTACTGCCTTCAAACTTATATGGAATTCCAATGCAGGATAATGCCTTTTTAATGCAACAATAACTGGTTTTCCTTATAAAAAGTGTCACAAAATAAAATAAATCTGCATAGAGCGGGTAACATCAAGAAATGAATTTCTAAGGGAGGAGCACTGGGAAATTCTTCAGGAGAGTTTTTTATTTGATTGAAAAAGAAAAATCTAATACGGCTGTCCCACAGATATTGTGGGCAGAATTCCACAATTGAAAGAGACCTGAAAAATGCAAATGAATAGGTCATTTGGGTCGTCTTCAAAGCAAAGAAGGCAATTAAACTGCTATCTAATAAACTGTTTCCAAAATCGTTAATTCCGGATACCTTTATTCACGAAAGAAAGTGGAATTCTAATTCTTCTGATTGGGTTGGCCTTTATTACCTTAATGTCCGCATCACTCAGAATTTCAAAGCGGATAAACCTGCTTATGTATCTTTAATGTAACATCTGCTTTTCCTCGAAGACCGCGTCAACTAAACCTTTCGTAAAACCTTAAAAAAGTCCCATTTACAGTCAAGGTAAAAATTAGTTTACTTTCTACCATAAGTAATGATTTGTAATCCACTTCTATGAGTTCAGAAAAAGTGAAGCTCAAAATATATGGAATGACATGCGATGATTGCGTTCTAACAATAACGAAGGGGCTAAAAAGTCAGGAAGGCGTGATGAATGTTCAGGTATCTCTGAAGGATGGCATCGGATTGGTCGATGTAGACCCTGAGAAGATAAAACCTGAAGCACTCCTGAGAAACAAAGTTTTTACAAAGCCATCACACTATAAAGCCATCCTTTCGGATCAGTGAACAGGTGAATGGATTTGGATAGTAAGATACAGAACTTTGATCTGGT
>JAJZKX010000183.1:0-3300 GCA_021850745.1 Thermoplasmata archaeon | reverse complement strand
GGCGGCAGCCTTTTCTGCCTCAATTAAAGCCTCAGAGATGAGCAGCGGACAGATGTCAATTGCAATGATAGGTACCGGACCACTTGGAGGAACCTGCGTTAATGTCGGATGCGTTCCGTCGAAATATCTCCTCGAGGCTTCGCATGCGGTGTTCAACCCGGCACACCCAAGAATGGCAGGCATAAATAGAACGGAGGTGAAGCATGAATTCTCTGAAATAATGAAAGGGCTCCGCGCTTATGTCGATCACGCAAGGGATTCAAAATACGCTCAGGTTATAGAGAATTACGGAAACGTAACTCTTTTCGAAGGACTGGGGAGGTTTGTGGAGAGGAAGACAGTAGCCATAGATAATAGTGCTGGGGCTCAAACGGGACTTGTTTCTGGTTCGAATATACTTATTGCAACAGGTTCAAGCCCAACAGTACCGAACATAGATGGCCTTAAAGAGACAGGATTTCTTACAAGCGACACAATCTGGAACATTAACAATCACCCGCAGCGTATATGGAGGGCGCACTGGTCTTCATTGTGTCTGAGGTGACAATATGGCCTCGCGGATCTGTATCCACACCAGCAGCCTCAAGGTTTAGATATTTAGTGTTGGGAGATCGTCCAGTTGCAACAATGATCTCTTTAACCTCTATATTTTCAGCTCCCCGGTGGGTGTTCACACTTAAGGTCTTTCCATTTGCAGTTTTCCGCACCTGGCTAACCCTGGCCCTGAGGTAAAATTTCATGCCCTCTTCCTCAAGACGCTTCTTTATCGCAGAACCGATTTCAGGTTCAGTTTGAGGCAATAATGTATCTAGTGCCTCTATTACAGTAACTTTTGATCCAAGATGGAGTAGAGCCTGCCCAATTTCAAGACCGATAGCTCCTCCATATACGCTGCGGGTGATTGTGTTTCAAAGAAGCTGTTTCTGGAAACACTCGCTGCCAGAGAAGGGGTTATCGCCATTAGTAACATGTTCGGAGAGGAATCGAAGGTGGATTACGAATCAGCCCCATGGGCAGTCTTCACCAACCCACAGATTGCCGCTGTTGGCATGACGGAAAATGAATTCTCGAAAAAGAGCGGAGCATGTTCCTGCAGAGTGTTCTCTCTGCAAAATCTGACCAAGGCCAGCATATTGGGTGAAACTGAGGGAATCATCAAGATTACAGTGAATCCCCTGAATAACAGAATCGTGGGTATGCATATTATGGCACCCAACGCAACCGACATAATAACCGAAGGCGCCTACGTGATTAAGAACAGATTTACCATTGATGACATAATTTCGACAACACACATATTCCCGTCAATATCTGAAGGCATCAAGCTGGCTGCCCAGTCATTCATCAGGGATATGTCCAAGATGGCATGCTGCGTGGAGTGATTCAGTTTTTTTGTGACCTCCACCTCATTTTCCCTTACTTGGGAAAATTAATTCAGGATTCCTATAACTCATAGGGGCAAAACTTTAACAGGCCGTCAGGGAAAAATGAGACAAAATCTTTAAATTAGGCCAGCACTGGGACGGTTATTGTCACACGAGAGGAGAAATGTTAAGGACTTTTTAAAGCACAAATCAGGAATACCTGAGTATGAAGAAACTCATCGATTGAAAAAACCAGTTCCCAATATTTCAGGTAACTCCAGATCCAAGATTTTCTGTTATTCAATCTGTGGTTCACGCAAACCGGAGGAGGTACGTCTGATCAGGTTCAACGATCGAGAGGATGCGGAAAGAAATGGTTACAGAATTTGCAGTCACTGTTCAGACAAACTGACGTCTCTGTCCGAAAAAAGAGAAATTGTAGTCCTGGTGACTGATATCATAAGAAAGAATTATGGAAACAGGATTGATGTATCTGATTTATCAAGGATATCCGGGATTGGGGCAAAAAAGATCTCAAGGGCATTTTTTGAAACAATGGGAATAACTCCCAAGAAATACCTGGAGGAACTGAGGATTATAAAACTGAAGGAAAAACTAAGCTCAGGGCAAAGTGTGGATAACGCAATCCGTGAAATAGGGCATTCCTCCCTGAGCTGGCTATATTCAAATTCCACTTCACGGTTGGGGATGAGCCCATCAACCTACAGGAAAGGCGCTAAGGGAGAAACTCTTAAATTTGCCATTAAGGAAAGCCAGTTTGGCTTTCTCGCTGCTTCTTATACCGGTAGAGGGATATGTGCAGTCACTCTCTCGGATACCCGGGAGGATGCCATAAACTACCTGAAGAATGAATACCCACGCGCAATATTTGTAGAAACCGAGGATGAAAACCACTATCTGGAGGGGATACTGGAATATCTTAACGGAAGCGATGTTACCCTTCCCCTGGACACGGAAGGAACAGAATTCCAGAAGAAAGTGTGGTCCGCAATAAGGAAAATTCCATATGGGTCAACAGTAACATACAGTGAACTTGCGTCAAGCATTGGTCGGCCGAATTCCTTCAGGGCGGTGGCAAATGCCTGTGCAACAAACCCGGTTCCACTGATCGTGCCATGTCACAGGGTGATCAGAAAGAACGGAGACCTCGGAGGATATGGCTTAGGTCTGGATAGGAAAAGAAAGATACTGGAGTTCGAAGATGCAAAAAAACAGGGAAAGGAAAAGCAATGAAAAATGATTCCCGAAGTTATGGAATATCACTCAGGCACGGAATCGCGATCTATATTTCTTCAGTCCTCGGTGGCGGTATACTGATCCTTCCGGGGTTGGCGGCAGACGCAGCCGGACCCTCCTCGGTCGTGGCATGGATAATACTATCTGTGGCAAGTTTCCCCTTTGCATATACCTTTTCAAGACTTGCAATGAGATCAAGGGTCTCTGGCGGGATTTATGCCTTCACCCTTGAAGCATTCGGAACAAAGACCGGAAACAGCGTTGGCTGGCTTTTCCTTGCTTGGGTTGCCCTGGGCGCCCCTGCTGTTGCAGTGGCTGCAGGTACCTACCTTTCTTATGCCATTCCCTTAAGCAGGATCGAGATATTTCTTGTTGCCTTCCTGCTCATTCTATCCGTGACAATCATAAATTACAGGGGAATAAGATTCAGTGCAAATCTGCAGCTGTTCATCATAATATTGCTTCTTTCTCTGCTCGCCATATCCATAGTCATTTCCGGGGCCAGAATATCCATCGGAGATTTCCAGCCCTTCTTTAAGAAGAACAGTTTCGCATCAATTGGTACTGCAATGGCCCTGGTGGTATGGGCTTACTTTGGATATGAAAACGTCCCAAACCTGGCCGGGGAATTCAAGGACCTTCAGAAGGATCTGCGAAGAAGTGTTTCTTATAGCGTCAT
>JAJZKX010000182.1 GCA_021850745.1 Thermoplasmata archaeon | reverse complement strand
CACGGAACTGCTGAGATTCAGGGAATAGTTGTGCTGAACAAGGTATGTATAATTGATGGTTGAACTGAGGGATTCGTACACGGGCTGTGTGGTTCCGTTTGCGTCCATTACTATTCCATTGTTAACGGACAACGGGAGATTCCCATTTATGGACGAACTCCATGTCCAGCCCGGGAAAATGATACCGTTTGATCCATTTGTAAGGAATGAAAGTGTTGGGTTGTTTATTGGAGTGTACTGGATTTTTATTGGCTTATCGTAAGGGTAAGTGGCAAGAACCGTACTGCTGTTTCCATAAGCAGATACTTTAAAATAACTCACTTTTTCCGGCAAGAGAGAACTTGCATACATTGGATATATGTCCACGTTGTTGTAGCCACTGTGGACATATGGGTTCGCAGCATACCACAACAATCCATTCGCGCCGGCACTTGTCACTCCAAATGATCCGGCAAAAATCCTGTAATGAAGCGGCATTGCAGCAGGGTCTCCGGTGGCGGGGTTGTATGATAAGTTTAATTGCATGTAAGTAACGTTCCCAGCCACCATGTATGGGTCGCCGATGTGCTGTATTCCATTAATAGCTATTGGTGAAGAATCCGTCTGTGAATAATAGAATCCTGCAGATACCACTGTTGCGACAAATATCAAGATCACAATTATGGCTGCTGAAGTTTTCTTGTTCCTTATGGCAGATCGCTCGAATGTTGCCAGGAAACGCAGTGTGTTTGAGCTCGAAGCCTTTGGTTTCTCTGCCCCTGAACTTTTGCTTGCGGTGAAATCAGGAAGCAGGAGCAGGACGAGGAACGGCCAGTATATGAGGTATGTAATTAGAGACCGATAGTCGAGGAGAAAGATCATTATGGGAAAAGCAAAAAACCCATACTTAAAACGATCATAGTGGATTATGTAAATGAAGAAGAGCGCCACGGTTAGTGCAATCAGGGAAACCGAGAAAAAAGCCGGTGGAAGATGCAAGACACCGGTGAATGACAGTATGGATGGCCCGAGTCCGATTCCTATGATTTTCTGGGATGCTATAGACGTTATGTTAACAAACCAGTCTGACGGGTTTTCTATTATATAGGGCAGATTTGACACGGTGAATGAGAGGGCAGTGAACCCGATGAATGAAATGATCTTCTTCTCGTCCCTGGAGTTCTCCATGTAAATGAAATACAGGAAGAATGGAAATATCAGTGCTGGAATCTGCTTGAATGCAACCGAAAGCCCGTAGAAAATGCCGGCAATCCATGGCTTTTTCCTGAGAACAAAGGCGGCCCCCAGGAAGAATACCCATATCACGTCGGTAACCCCGCTTGATGAGAAGATTCCGTACTCGACTATCAGCCCCATAATAAGAGCGAGAACAGGTGCGCTAGACGTAAATCCCCTTCGTTTATAATAAAAAAATACGAGGAATAGGGACGCTATATCGAAGAAAACAGTAACAGTAAATGCTGGAAGGCCCAGAAGTATAGCAGGAATGAATACAATTGCAGCAAGACCGGGATACTCAAAATAAGTCACTATGCCTCCGGACAGCAGAGGAGTTGAAAGAAAGCTTGTCGCTTTGTAATTGAGGAATACGTTCGCCATGTTTGCGTTTACGTAAGGGTCAATTCCGTGAATGGTTAGGTATGCCGCATAACTGTCAATGATCATCTCGTCTGTCGTTGTGCTTGGAAAGAATTGCAGATAAGCGGCTAGGATGACTACCAGGGCAAAGGAGAAAGCTATGAATGGAAGGATTTTAGAGATGGGCCCCTCGGTCTTGAAGGCAACCGAGTACAGTATGAAAATTCCGGAAAGGATGAGAAGCGCCCAGATGGATATGAGTGCGGCTAAGTTGAGATACCCCACAAGATACCACATTAAGAACGAGAAGTTTATGTAGATCACAGCATAGATTAGGAAGTGGATCCGCCATTTTTCCATTGGCTGGTGCTGTTCCGATTCGTCTGTCTGAACAGCTGGGCTTCCTTCAAGTTTTTCCTCTGACATTGCTTATTCCCGCACTCTTTAATTTCTTCTACTTTAGAGAAAATAACTTAATAACTTTTTGTGCAGGTTCATCTGGCCAGAATCACAATCCAGATGAGCTACAGTGCGCCAAATCACGATGTGTTTCAGGAATAATGATTAAAGCTCGAAAAACTTTTATATTTTACAGTTGGATAGCCCCTTTAAGCTAGATGCTTCAGAAGTGTTAAAATGGCTGAAAAATACATCGATTATGAAACTGATATTCTTATAATAGGCGCCGGTGGGGCTGGCCTAAGAGCAGCAATTGCTGGATTTGACTCTGGTGTTCGTGTCACTGTTGTAACGAAATCGCTTCTCGGAAAGGCACATACTGTCATGGCAGAAGGCGGAATAGCTGCTTCACTTGGAAATCTTGACAGCAAAGACAACTGGGAAGTTCATTTCAATGATACTGTAGTTGAGGGCGTGTATATATCCAACTGGAGAATGGCAGAATTGCTTGCCAGGGAAGCGCCCGATAGAGTTTATGAACTTGAACAATACGGCGCGCTTTTTGACAGGACTCCTGAAGGAAAGATTTCACAGAGAGCCTTTGGCGCCCATACATACAGAAGATTATGCCACGTGGGAGACAGAACAGGCCTGGAACTGATCAAGACCCTTGAAGATCAGGTCCTGCACAGGGATATCAAATTCTTCGATGAACTCTACATAACAAAGCTTTTAAAAAAGGGCGACCGAGTTATCGGTGCTGTGGGAATCAAGCTGAACTCTGGGGAATTCTACGCGTTCCGCGCAAAGGCAGTAATTGTTGCAACAGGCGGCTGTGGAAAGATTTACAAGGTAACCTCCAACTCTTGGGAATCAACCGGCGATGGTCTGGGACTTGCCTTCAATGCTGGGGCTGAATTAATGGATATGGAGATGATCCAGTTCCACCCGACAGGCATGGTGTATCCACCTGGCGTCAGGGGTTTGCTGGTGACTGAGGGAGTGAGAGGAGATGGCGGTATACTCCTCAATTCTGAGGGCGAGAGATACATGCTAAGATATTCGCCGAAAAAGAAGGAACTTGATGCCAGAGATATTGTTGCAAGAGCGAATTACGCAGAAATAATGGCCGGAAGAGGCACCCCGCATGGGGGGGTTTACCTGGATATCTCTCATAAGGGCGCGGACTATATCAAGACAAAGCTGCCAAGCATGTATGCACAATTCAAGGATTTTGCCGGTGTCGATATTACAAAGGAAAAAATGGAAGTCGCACCCACAGTCCACTATCAGATGGGCGGAATAAAAGTCGATCCTGATACAACAAGAACGAACGTGGAAGGGCTTTTCGCTGCTGGCGAAGTAGCAAGCGGGTTGCATGGCGGCAACCGGCTGGGGGGGAACTCCCTTGCGGACATACTTGTATTTGGACGGAGAAGTGGGCTTGGTGCAGCCGAATATACAAGGAAGGCTACCCTTGAGGATCCTTCAAAATCTGATATAGAGGGGGAGATTGCCAGGGTAAAATCTTACCTGAGGGATGATGGCAGAAACCCATACGAGGTTATTGAGGAACTCTCGTCGAACATGAGCGACAACATTGGCATAATCAGGACAGAGACGAATCTGCAGAAAGCACTGATCAAGATACTGGAACTCAAGAGCGCCGCCCCGAAGGTTGGGGTGAAGGGAGACCTGAAATACAACAAGGGACTTCTTGCCTGCCTGGAAATTCCGAACATGCTGACCGCTGCCGAGGCAGTAGTCAGGGGAGCCATGACAAGGAAGGAGAGCAGGGGAGCACATGCAAGAAGTGATTATCCAAAGAAAGACCCTAATTTCAAGAAGAATATTATATACAAGAAAGCTGGAGATGAGATGAAGCTGGAACTCAGGCCCGTGCCGGAGATGCCAGAGAATCTTAAAAAATTAGTGGATCCGGAGGAATACTGATGGGAAAAATAACATTAAGCGTATACAGGCGTGACCCGGCGGTTGAAGCTGAAGGCAAATTCGTTGATTATGAGGTCCCGACAGAAGACGGGATGGTTGTTCTTGATGCGGTTAAATACGTTGAGACAAACATAGATCCAACGCTCTCTCTTCGCTGGAACTGCAAGGCAGGAAAATGCGGATCGTGTTCAGCCGAGATAAATTATAAACCTTCCCTGATGTGCAAGACCAGAATAGACACGCTTGGCGATCACATAAAGGTAGCCCCGATGGGCGCATTTCCACTTATAAAGGATCTTGTAACGGATGTATCCGCAAACTGGGGGATGCTGAAGAAGATTCCAGTATTCACACCAAGACAGGATGTTCCAAAACCGTGGATCATCGCCCAGATTGACATAGAGAGGTCGAAGGAATTCAAGAAATGCATAGAATGTTTCCTGTGCCAGGACGTATGCCACGTTGTCAGGGAGCACAGCGGAACCGGGTATTTTGGTCCCAGGCACATTGTAAAGGCTGCTTCAGCGGACATGCATCCAATGGACGCGCTTGACAGGTCCGAATTCCTTGATGCAAACGCAGGGCTTGGATTCTGCAACATAACCAAATGCTGCACTGAAGTCTGCCCGGAAGACATACACATAACCGACAATGCCATAATTCCTGAAAAGGAG
>JAJZKX010000181.1 GCA_021850745.1 Thermoplasmata archaeon | reverse complement strand
TAACGCTGGTTTGAAAGTTGCCCTGAACATGCTATCCGCACTGGCTCCACATGGTAAAAATGAGAAGTGACATTCCAAAGGGGTCCCTAATTCCAGATCTGAGGAGGCTACCCATAACAAAATTTATGGATAGTGTATTCCTGGAATCTGAGGATTCCGTAACCACGGAGGAACCCCTTGAAATAAGGATATGCAGTGGTATGTCAGGAGAATGTTCCAGATTCGCTGTCACAATGAGGACTCCCGGGGAAGATGAACATCTCGCTGCCGGGCTTCTTTATACGGAAGGAATAGTGAACAGTCTGGCAGATTTTCATGGTGAAAAATTTAAGAAAATCGAATCAAATATACTTGAAGTATGGCTTGCCAGAACATCTGTGGAACAAAATGGTGAAAGATACCTTCCCTCATATTCAAGTTGCGGACTGTGTGGAAAAACCAGCATGGACCAGGTTTTTGTGAAGGGGGGCCAGAATTCAGCACAGGTTCAGTAAAGTGAGCCCGAGTCTTATTCTCTCCCTTCCAGGAAGGATGCGATCAAGCCAGGAACTGTTCTCCGAAACCGGAGGGATACACGGTGCTGCTCTTTTCAGTGAGGGAGGAACAATGATCGCCTCTTCAGAGGATGTTGGAAGGCACAACGCTGTGGATAAGGTAATTGGAAAATCCTTTCTGGATGGCACTCTGGGGGAAGGCCAGATATTGCAGATAAGTGGAAGATCAGGATTCGAAATAGTCCAGAAAGCTGCAATTGCCGGCATACCTGTGGTAAGCTCTGTTTCAGCACCATCAAGCCTTGCCGTTGAAACAGCGCAAACCTTCGGAATCACGCTCATATGTTTTGTGAGGGAAAACAGATTCAACATCTACACTCATGGAGAGAGGGTATCAAGAAATTGATCCCAATGGTGGTGCCTGTTAAGGAACAGAAAAATAAGTACCCCGTGATTCAGGTTACGTTGTAAATACGAGAAATGCCAGAAAACAGCTCTTTTCTATAAAAATTTATTCTATATAGAATAAATTCGAATAGTTTAGATATATAATTGACATTGTTAAAAATGGTGGTGTAACATGAGGATGATCTGTGATTCCTGTGGCGGCACAGGTTGGGTCAGGGACAGTGATGACCGGCTTGATGTATGTGAAAAATGCTGGGGCCTCGGTTACGTCGAAACATCTCAGTTGAATAAAGAAAATCCAGAAACAAAGGAAGAGACAGATCTAAGAAAAAAGTCCACCTATGTTGTCATTGGTGCTCTGGGATCGTACTATGCATCTCTTTTCGCCATTTCACAGATAATTTCATTGAATATCTTCATCTATCTTGTGCTGATACTGATCGGTTATTACTTCAGTTCCGCAATGGGGCGTCTCTACTATAACCACATGAGGGGAAATAAGCCAAAGGAAGGAGAAAAGAAAACTTCGTGAATGAATCAGGTACACAGACCTCTATGGGTCATCCCAGGTCCAACATTTTTCCAGGATTAACCCCAGCATAAAGAAAATTAAATAGTTTGTCTGACATCGCTTGAAAATTCGGTGAATCATATTTATGGAAAACTCTATGGGTAATGTCAGCACAGATGCTGTGAAAAAACCTCAATCCAAGTACCTGTGGTTTCTGAGCTATCTCCTGTCCAATATCTCCGGAGGTTTGACATCGCCATTGATTCCTCTTTTCGTTGTAATATATCTGCACTCAAATGTTGAATTTGTGGGTATTGCATCTTCAATATCCTCGGCTGCATCCGTTCCTGCACTTATATTCTGGGGGAATCTCTCGGATTCACTGGGCAAGAGGAAGATATTCATAGTTATAGGTTTCATAGGTTCTTTCTTCGCACTTCTTCTTGTAATTTTCGCACATATGCTCTGGACATACCTTGGTATGCTGGTCATTTTCCAGGTTGTTGCAATGGCTGCCACACCTGTTTCAACACTACTGATCCTGGAAAACACCCAGGAGAGAGAGTGGCCTACAGTTATGGCCAGATTCAACACTGTCTCTTACATTGGGCTCGTGGTGGGACTTCTGGCAGGTACGATCATAATCACAATTTTTGCTTCGTTCACAATGATCATACTCCCACTTCTCTATATCATCTCAGCTTTTGTCTATCTTTCAGCGGGAATCACAGCCATGGTAGTGCTTCCAGAATCCATCAGGAGACTGAGAAGATCCAGATTGAACAATATATACTCATTCAGGATGGTTGAAAGACTGAGATATTTCCCGTCGGGTGTAATACACATACTCAAGTTCAATAACATGAAAAAAGGAAAGCCCCTTCTTCCAAGAACCAGAAACTATATTCTCCTCACATGTTTTCTTATGTTCGGTTTCCAGATCTTTTTTGTCCCCTTTCCGGTTTATATGATAGATAAGCTGGGGGCATCTGAAACAGACGTATTCGTAATGTATCTGCTAAACAATATATTTTCTGCGATTGCATTCAAGATGGCAGGTGCTTCAGTAAGGGTTCTTGGACTCAGGAAGACCATATCATTCTCTCTTCTGTCCAGGATAGCCATAATATCTTTTGCTTCTATTCTCACCTTTCTTATCCTTCCAGCTGGCCCATTGCTCTACATCTCAATATTTATATACGGTTTCATGGGGTTCTTCTGGAGCTTCATAAGCATAGCATGGGTCACATCAATTTCAAAACTGGCTCTTCCGGAAAACAGGGGCAAATCAATCGGCCTCTACAACTCATTTCTTGGCATAGGGCAGATAGCCGGATCCGCCATCTCTGGATTCGTTGCCTATGATATCGGGTACGGCTTCGACTTTATTATTGCCGTCATTGTCATAGTAGTTGGGGCAATTCTGATCTCAACATTCCAGCTTCATACTCCAGAACTGGGGAAGGGATACGAAACAGGAAAATCGGTCAGTAAGATCCCCTGATACGAGTTCTGTCAATGACAATTCCCCTGGGAGTTATGGCAATGAGGTTTTTTCCAAGACCTGCCACATCACCGTTAACATCTCTTCCAATTGCTTTGACCTCTTCGATCACCCTTCGCATGAGTATATCGTCATTTGAAACATTGCTGCAGTCAAGCAGAACTATGTTGCCGCCATAAACCTGGTCAGTTATCCTTCTAACGTCCTCAAAACGGTATATTTCGGCAACCTTAAGGGTAGTTGTCACACCCTGTTTTTCCTCTGGGAACTTGAAATTATTCAGATCAATGAATTTTCTTCCTTCAGTTTTTCCCCGATCCGAATCCGATTGTGATTTTTTTCTCAGAAGAGCCATTTAATATTCCCCAAATCATATTTGTAACGGATATAAACTTTTTTTATCTAAAATGTTGTAAATAATTGAACAGGGAATCAGAATGTTATGATCCTGTAACCCTGATCCGCATATCTTGTAATGGTATCAGATACGTCTTCCAGCTTTATGCCTATCTTTGCTATATCCTCAGTCACATTTTTTGCGGCAGCATATCCATTGCATGCAATCTGAATGACATTCAGTTCAGTAAGCATTTTTATCAGGTTGTCAATATCCTGATCATGTTTTGCAAGGGCCTCTTCACTTGGGCCGAAAAATACCAGTTTAACGTCCTCAGCCAGTTTTTTCCTGGAAACATTCTTTGCAAAATTGAGACCAACAATCATTTTACCCTTCTGATCAAGTCCAGACAGTATTATTATGAGGTACTTTTCCGACATGATTGATCATGTTCAGAAGTAAAATATATTTTGTCATTCTGTTGTTACCAGGCAATATTTTATGACCGTGAGAAATGAATTAAAATCCTGACAGCATTCCACCCCATCATTTTTGAACGCATGGAAGCAGACTGGCGTCTTGCAAAAACTGTGAGGAAAAGTGTTGCAAGAGACAGGGGAATATTTCTCTATCCATTGCTGTCAGGAATGGTTTCTGCTGCGGTTTTCATATTGATCTTTGTATCTCTTTCCGTTGAAATCCCTGTTACTTCGGGAGGGGATTCACCCCTCTTCTACATAGGTTCCCTTTTTCTGGCGTATATAATGATCGCATTTTTTTCCACATATATCCTTCTTTCAATGCTCATAGCATACAGGGCATTCAACTCTGGAAATCCCATCACGATCAGGAATTCAATGAGAAAAGCATGGAAATACCGTCTGCAGGCTCTGGAGTGGTCAGTATTCTATTCAGTTCTCATAATGATTCTCAGAGTAATCGAGTCAAGGATCAGGGGCATCGGTGGAATGGTCATGGGGGTTATGGGTTCATTTATGATAACTATTGCAACTTTTTTCGCGATACCTGCAATTCTGGATAACAGATCCGGACCGATCAAGGCTGTAGAACAGAGCGTCTCAACAATCAGAAAGAACTTCGGTGAAACATTTGGTGGAGTTGCATATGTTGACCTTTACACTATGGCTTTCACATTCATAGGTGTTGTATTGTTTATTCTGGGGCTACTTGTCTTATCATCGATGCTTCCCCTTATAATTGTGGCGGTAATAGTCATTGTCGGTCTGATTCTCATGGCCATTGGACTGATCTTCAACTTTACCTATATGAATGTCCTGAACCTGGTCCTCTTTGACTATATTAACGGAAAAAGCCTTCCTCAGGGATTCGATGAGGTAGATATAAACGCAGCAATCAAGAAAAAAGGTTCTCGGGGCTTGTTCAACAGCAACTTTTCAGATTATCAGAACAATTTCTGAAATGGGGAAATGTTATGTTTCCCAGGATTTCCTGACTGCAAAACGGAAAAAATATAATCTTTC
>JAJZKX010000180.1 GCA_021850745.1 Thermoplasmata archaeon | reverse complement strand
ATCGTCCCTGATGGCATACAAATATCTATAGTGTGCTATACTAAACATTAATGTTTAAATATTATACAATGATGGTAGATTACATGCTATCAACACAGAAAAGTGATCTGATCCCAGAAAAATGGTACAATGTTGTTCCCGATCTTCCGGAACAGCTTCCGCCACCCCTTGACAATGAGAAGAACAAATCCTCCATAGAACTTCTGAACAGCATCCTACCAAAGGAAGTGCTGAAACAGGAGTTCACATTCCAGAGATTCCTGAAGATTCCCGATGAGGTAAGGGAGATATATGAACAGACAGGACGCCCTACTCCGCTTGTAAGGGCAAGAGGACTGGAAAAATATCTGGATTACTCCGGCAAGATACTCTACAAATATGAAGGGGCCACCATAACTGGATCGCACAAGATAAACACCGCCGTGCCCCAGGCCATCTATGCGGCAAATGAGGGTGTCGAGAAAGTTGTAACCGAGACCGGTGCTGGACAGTGGGGCACGGCCACAAGCGTTGCTGCTTCATTTGCCGGAATCAGGGCCAAGGTCTTCATGGTTAGAATAAGTTACCAGCAGAAGCCCCTGAGAAAGAAGATCATGCAGCTTTATGGTGGAGAAGTTTCTCCAAGCCCTTCTGACGAAACCGAATTCGGCAGAAGCATGCTTAAGCAGAATCCGGATCATCCGGGATCACTGGGAATAGGAATAGGCGAGGCAGTTGAATATGCTCTGGACCACAATCTCAGATACCTTGTCGGAAGTGTGTTCAACTCCGTGCTGACGCACCAGAGCATAATAGGCCTGGAAACGGAAAAACAACTTGAGATCATGGGAACTGAACCTGATGTCCTTATAGGCTGCGTTGGTGGCGGCAGTAACTTCGGCGGATTCTCATTTCCCCTCATGAAGAAATTCAAGGATGTGGAGGTGATAGCATCAACGGCAGCTGAGGTCCCTAAATTCACAAAGGGAGAATATAAATATGATTATGTGGACACTGCAAGGATCCTGCCATCTGTGAAGATGTTTTCTCTAGGAGCAGACTTCATGCCGGAGAAAATATATGCAGGCGGGCTCAGGTACCACGGTGCTGCCCCATCCCTCTCAATGCTTGTCAATACCGGAAGAATAAAGACAGTCGATGAAAGTCAGGAAAGCGTCATAGAAGCTCTCAAGATTTTCTCAAGAACTCAGGGAATCGTTGCAGCACCGGAATCAGGGCATGCCATTGCCACGGCCATTGATTACGTGAGAAGCCATAAGGACGAGAGAAAGACAGTCGTTGTGAATGTGAGCGGACATGGCCTGCTTGATATGTCCATTTTCAGGGATGACCAATGAACAGCCCTTCAACCATACTTTATTTCACATCTTCATTCCCGGATCACGGAACACTATGTGGCTTTCTCGAGAATGTTGACCCTGCAGTTGTAAAATATGTTGAAATGGGATTCCCTTCATCTGATCCAAGATACGACGGACCGGAAATAAAAGAAACACATGAAATTGCTGAGAAAAATTTTCAAAGCGGATATCTGGAACAATATGCGGATATACTTGGAAAAAAAGGTGTCCGGACATACCTTCTCACGTATTACAGAGATCTTGCAAGACAGCCATCAGATTTTATTCCATATCTCAGTGATTCCGGTTTTTCGGGTGTGATTGTTCCCGACCTGCTAGTGGACTACAGCGCCATTGCATCAGATGTCATAACCCGGATACAGGGAAGCCTTGATTTCATACCGTTCTTCAATCCAGCCACACCCGATGGAGTCATAGAACGGATCAGCAGAATGACAGAATCATGGATTTATTACGGCCTTCAGCCGGCCACAGGCATACGTATTCCATATGATCTTGAGGAGGTTTCCAGAAGAATAATTGAGCTTTTGCCCGGCAGGGAAGTAAATTTCGGCTTTGGTATCCGGTCAATGGACCAGATAGGCAGAATCATGGACCTTGGTTCAAAGGGAGTGGCCTTAGGCACACTTCTTGTCCCCATGGTCAGGGAAAACCGGCTTGCTGATTTTGTGGAGCTTCAGGAGCAGATCAGGGAGGTTCAGGATCATGTTAAGGGGTGAACGGAAGATGAGCAATGACCGAATGGTATCGGCGTATGCCAGAATGAAAATGCTTCTTGAGAGTTCTTCCGACGAAGAAAAGGCAAATTTCCTGCGTGAGGCGATTCCAGAGCTCATTGACGGTTATGAGATTTCAGGATACTCCCGTGCTGTAAGGGAAAGATCTTTTCTTCCACGTATATCCGGCGCCATTGACATCGTTGGAACCGGAGGAGATGGGAAAAACACCATAAACGTGAGCACTGCGGCTTCGGTTGTTGTTTCTGCAATGGGACACACGGTTATCAAACACGGCAACTTTGGATCTTCAAACCATAAAGGAAGTGCTGATTTCATGAAGTACCTTGGCTATAATTTCAACTTTAATGAAGATGGGCTAAGGGACAGAATAAAGGCACTGAACTTCGCGTTCCTGCTTGCTCCTCTTCACAACGACAGTTTTGCGAAATTTGCTGCAGCCAGGAAAATTGTTGCCCGCAAGACTGTTTTTAACTATCTGGGGCCCATCACCAACCCTGTAGATCCTGAAACTGTAGTACTTGGGGCGGCCGACACCAATATCCAGAAAATTTACGCCGAATTCATTCAGGCAGAAGGAAAGACAGGATATTCACTCCACGCAGATGACGGCATGGATGAGGTTTCACCCTTTTCGGGAACAGTGCTACTGCACGTGCATTCCAATGGAATCAGGAAAATCACCATAGAACCTGAAAAATTGCTGAGTACCAGTCCTGATGAAAAACATATTGAATCACCTGACCCTGAAAAATCATTTGCCATGACTGTTCAGGGACTTTCCGGGAAATCAAGAGCCACAGCCGAATTCATTGCCCTGAATGCAGCACCTGCTCTTGCTGCTGCAAGAGGTGATTACAGCCTTGACGACGCGTACAGCAAAGCTCTTGAATGCATTCTCTCAGGTGCTGCATACGCCCACCTCAGGAGGATTGTTGAATTTGCATGACAGTGCCCCTTTCGTGAAAATATGCGGAATAACCAACATTGATGACGGTATTGCTGCTTTAAGGGCCGGAGCTGCCATACTTGGAGTGGTGATTTCTGATCTCTCTCCAAGAAAAGGGACTATGGATCTAGTCCCAAGGTTGAAAGATGCAGGAGCTGTGGTTGCCACAGTGCATACTGATATGGAAAGTGTTCTGATGAATAATGGCCAGCAGGACTATGTTCAGCTTCACTTCGACCATACATGCGATGACATCTCAAGAGTCAGAGAAAAGACTGGAAAGAAGATCATATCAGTAATGAGGACAAGGGATGTGATCTCTGCGGTAAATAATGGCAGAAATCGCATCAGTTGCGGTGCCGATCTTGTCCTCATAGATACAGGCGTTCCAGTTGCGGAAATTATAAAGGGAAAGGACTTGCCGGAATTCCACGAAAGAATTGGTCTGGCTGGGAAAATTTCACCTGAGAATGTAAGCTCCATAATGGAAGTGCATCCTGGATTTCTGGATGTGAGCAGTTCCATCGAATCTTATCCTGGAAAGAAGGATATCGAACTTATAAACAAATTCATGGAGGTGGTGAGCCGTGAAAGGCAGCGTATATACACAGATTCCTGATCTGCTTTCAGGAAATGCGGATTTTGCATATATGTGCAGGTTCAATGATAAAAACCGTTTGCACGGGGAAGAAGTGCTGATAACAACGGCATCTGCACCTGAATCCGGAAGGGGAAAACCCGGCAGCACGTTCATGAAGATGCTGGAGGAACTTCATAATAGCACCATCCTGAATGCGCCTCATTTTGCTCCCGTTATATTTTCATACGACATGGTGGAGGAAGTCTTTGGAATAAGCCTGAGGAAATCTTCCGGTTGGCCTTATTTCTCATATATAGTTCCAGATTCCGTACTTACAGGAAACGTTGAGAGACCTTCCGGTGTTCCGGTTATCGGAGGTGCACGGCCAAGAATTGATGACAGAGAGAAGCGAATACTCAGAGAAACCATAGGTGATGTGCGAAACCGGATAAGAGAGGGGGAGCTTCTGCAGGCAGTAATCTCCCAGCAGTTCCGCATCCCAGATTCCGTGGACAGCTTCGGGCTTCTGAAGCATCTTCTGGTTAATGACAGATCCCGATACGTGTATTACTATAAATTCGGTGATCTGGAGGTTGTGGGAAGCTCCCCGGAGAATGTTTACAGGCAGGACGGAGAAAACGCACTCATAAACCCCATAGCCGGAACCAGGCAGCGGACTCCCGGTGAAGTGAATTCAAACGGGAGTATACTGGAGTTGCTGGCTGACACAAAGGAGCTCTGTGAGCACAGGATGCTTGTGGACCTTGCCAGGAACGATCTTTCCAGAATCAGCGATCCCGGAACCATAAAGGTTACAGGCGACATGGTTCCTGAGGAATTTTCTTCGGTAATACATCTTGTGAGCACGGTGGAATCAAGACTCAGAAATACAGTCTCTCCACTTGATGTCCTTCTAAGTATATTCCCTGCCGGAACCGTAAGTGGAGCGCCAAAGAGGAGGGCCATAGAGATCATAGACAGCCATGAGGGGGTTCCCCGGGGAGGATATGCAGGATCTGTTGGCCTCATGGGGTTGGACAGTGCCGATATGGCTCTTGGCATAAGGACAATGTTCAGGACGCATGATATGACCTACACACAGGCAGGTGCAGGAATCGTTAAGGATTCTGTCCCTGGGAGGGAAGATGAGGAGATCATT
>JAJZKX010000179.1 GCA_021850745.1 Thermoplasmata archaeon | reverse complement strand
AATTGCTCAGGAAGAATCCATGATGCCACAAAATTTGTGTAAAAATCCAAAACTCTGATGTTTTTACCATGGGTATAACAGAGTCTTATCCGCCATGCTTGAAAGCCGGATAAATAAGCATGCCGCCATCAACCACCAGGGTAGTGCCCGTAATGTATGAGGCCATGTCGCTGGCCAGGAATGTCACTGCCTGAGCAATATCAGATGTCTCCCCCATTCTGGGCATTGCAATCTTTGTAAGGAGGTCCCTGTAAGTGTCCGGATTCCCCCACACATCCTTGTTTATTGGCGTCTTTATTGCCCCCGGTGCCACAGCAACGACCCTGATGCCGGATTCGGAAACTTCCTGTGCAAGCGTCTTGGTGAACATGGACAGACCTGCCTTGGCACTGCTGTACGCCGTATAGCCAGACCAGGGGACAAACTCATGCACAGACGTGATGTTTATGATGACGCCATGTCCAGATTTTTTCATCCTCTTCACAGCCTCTCTGGCGCAGTAGTATGGACCCATCAGGTTTATGGCAATGACCCTTTCCCAGTCATCGGGGTTGTCATCACCGCAGAGCTCCCTTTTTCCGTCTATTCCGGCATTGTTAACCAGAATGTCCACAGATCCTAACTGACGGTCAATGCTTGTGAATATGGCTTCAACCTCCGCCCTGTTTGAAACATCCCCGCCAAAAACAGCTGCCCTGCCGCCGTTGCTGTTTATTTCTCCTGCAAGTTGCTCAGCCTGAAGCTTCTCAGAATGATAGTGAATTGCCACTGTTGCTCCGGCTCTTGCCAGATATTTCGCAATCTCCATGCCAAGACCTGAGCTCGATCCGGTGACAAGTGCAATTTTACCCTTAAGTTCCAGGTTTATGCCGATGCCATAGGACACCTTTCTGCTGTCATCTGCCATGAAAACCTATGCCTTTATTCAAAATAAGATTAACTGAATTCCAACTTCCTGAAATATATCATCCTGAAATATACTCATAGATTTTATGCCTGTGGCTCAGCAAGGAGTTCCCTATCATATGTCCGTCCTGTAATTATGACAATCAGGCCGGCAATTATAGCCACCGCAAAAGCATAAAGATATGAATACGCAGGATCAACAAAATAAAGGAAACCCATTATTATATTGGCGGCAAACAATCCGGCACTCCTTGAGGCTGTAAGCCAGCCCATTCCCCTCCCTATGTTCTCTGAAACCTTTGAGATTATTGTGGGCTCAAAAACTTCCGTAAAGCCTGTTCCAAGTCCGATGACAACTGTTGACAGATAGAATGATGCCAGTGGCAATTTTTCAATCAGGGACAGGGCATAGAGGAGAGCACCAAATCCTGCAAGTATGTAGCCCAGCAGGCCAAGTGGAAGAGCCTCCCGCTTCAGCTTTATTCTTGACATGAGGAATCCAACCGACGCTGAGACTGCGAGGAAAATGGTGTAAGATAAAGCTCCCAGCACAATTTTGGATGTGACAAGTGCAACCGTGAGAACCAGAAAACCCATGCTGTAGTATCCAAAGCCAAAAAGCGCTGACGAGATGATTACGCCGCTGAAGAATGGCCTGCGCTGACTTTTTCCAACGGAAGATTTCGCATTTTTACCAGCATCATGTTTCACCAGTATGAGCATGAATGTGGAAATGACGATTGGAATAATTGTGATAATGAAGACGGTCCTGAACGGATAGCCAAGTGATACCATGGAAATGAAAACAAGCGTGGCAAGTATTCCACCACCCACATCAAGTCCGTGCAATAAGCCATAAGCTCTTGACCTGTTGCCTTCGGAAACAGATTCGCTCATCAGTGCTCTTCTGGCAGGTGACCTGAAGTTCCTTGCCCACCAACCCCCTGCAAATATGGCCACTGCTTCATAAACAGTGCCAGCAAATCCTGTGAATGACAGTATGGGAATCAGGGAATTTCCCACTATGGCAATCTTCCTGCTCCCGTATCTGGATGCCAGTCTTCCCCCATAATATGCAAAAAGTGACCCAACACCATAGTTCAAGGCTTCTGCAATCCCGTAGTAATATACTGGCGCCTTCAAGATAAGCACTATGAAGAGAGGAAAGCCTACAATGACGGCCTGGTACCCAAAATCCGCGAAAAATGCTGATAATGATATGTACCATACATTTACTGGCAGGCCTTCGTTTTCAAGACTGGACATACTTTCCTTTCCTGACATCTCTTTACCTGTTTGGTGATCCACGGTTTTCAGTCATATTCCTGAGCAATTGTCCAATCACTGGATTGCTGGCATTCATACGGCATCACCAGTATCTTAAATGAACAGAGATATTCAAGAATTGCTCAATTCATGACAGTTTCCCGAGGCCTTAACTGCTGTCCTTTCAGTAACACATGATACTTCAATGTTTGGATACTGAGAGCCGTCTGGTCCATTGAAAACGGCCCAGGTGTAGCATTTTTCAAGGCACCATATGAATAGGCACTCAAAAAATAGACAACCAAAAATATAATACTATAAAGGAATGTGATCTCATGGTTAGCACTGAGAAAATAGATGTATTCAACCATGTTTACCCTGAGAGCTATTTCAATTTCTTTTCCAAACGCCCTGCCATGATGGATGAGCAGGCAAAGAGGCTCCCTGAACTTGTGAACATGAAGAACAGGATCCAGGTAATGGACAGGCTCCACATCAGCAGGGAGATTATTTCTCTGGCACTTCCTGACATTGATGACCTGGAGCTTGATGCAGAGCGATCGCTGGAAGTAATGAAAGCAGCCAACAATGGCATGCATGAAACAGCGAGCCAGAGTGAGGGAAGATTCCTTGCAATTGGCACCGTATCCCTTGCCCATCCGGATGCGGCCATAGCTGAAGCCACAAGATGTATCAGGGAACTGAAGATGCTGGGTATCCAGATTGTATCCAACGTTCATGGTGAGCCACTTGGCTCGCCACGATTTGAACCATTTTGCACTGCAATGGAAGAGCTGGGAAAACCTATCTGGATTCATCCCACTTTCATGAGGCAGTCTTACCCATGGCTCCGAGAATTCAATACCGGCATCATGGTTGGATGGGACTTTGATACAACACTTGCCATGATACATCTTGTAGGGTCCGGTGTTATTGCCAGGCACAGGAAGCTGAAATTCGTGGTGCATCATCTTGGATCACTGGTACCACTGCTCGGTGGAAGAATCTCAACTTTCCTTGACAATAATACTCCTGGGAAAAAGCAGGATGAGGACTCTGAATCCCTTTCGTACCTGAAGTCATTTTACGTTGACACTGCCGAAGGAATGTCAATGCCCTGGATCAGAAGTGCACTGGAATTCTTCGGCGTGGACCACATAATGTTTGGAACTGATTTTCCATGGGGGGATTCAGACCAGATAATAGAGAACATTGAATCACTTCCAATAAGTGAGGAGGACAAGAGGACTATATTCAATGGCAATGCCAGGAATATCATAGGCCTCTGAGGCAGTTTCATTGAACTCCACCTTAAATGCAGCTGAGATTCTTCCATACTCATGAGATCAGGTCTAAAGAGCAAGCAGACAGAAGACCAAAGTTTCAGAAGTTTCCCTTCCATCTCCAAATTTCAGTGATGAGCAGGGAAAAAATTAATTGAAGCCTAAGGATACACACATATGGATATCCTCTTTCTGGTGATACTGTGGATACACGCTTTCACAGCCCTTTTCTTCGTGGGTGGTTCCTTCTTCATATGGATCGTTGTCTGGCCAGCCACATTCAGGATTTCAGATGACGAGAAAGTCAGGACAAAAATCCTCGGCCATGTGGGGAGGATATTCGGAACCGCCACCGATATTTCTGTTGCCATACTTATACTGACGGGCCTGTATCTGGGCTATGGATATCTGCCGAAGCTTTCCGATCTCACCACTACCACCGGAGGCCAGTTGCTGCTTGCAAAGGGTATCATCGTTGTAATAATGCTTGTGCTGATGTACGCCAATAACATTTATCACGGAAAGAGACTCGTCAGGCTCTCACAGGAGGGGAAGTTTGACGAGATGAAAAGAATCAGGCGCATCACGCATATGGCATCATTCATAACTCTTGGCCTGATGGTTGTCATAGTGCTCATTGCATTCACGCTGCCCTTTTACTATCCCTGATGGCATAAATGGCGCATCGTGAGGCTCCCTCTTACGTTACGACAGTTTTGATGCTGTTCAGCATGTAATATCATCTGGGATGTGTGGACGTGGCAAATTTCATTACACAGTGTTTGCTGATCATGTGGAATGAATATAGCCTTCAGCCGTGGTACGCTTATCCTGAACGAAGTTCAGGGAAATGTTCCCCCATACATTGTGTACGATGACCGGATTGGGGCATACCGCACCGAGGCTTTCAGGTATTCACAGGTCGTGAAAAAGTTTCCAGATGCAAGGGATGATGTCTTCAGCTCCTCATCTGTAAATGTCAGGCACAGTGAAACCCTGAGACCCTACCAGAAAAAAGCTGTGGATCTCTGGGCAGCTAACCAGAATGCAGGGGTTGTTGTTCTTCCAACTGCAGCAGGAAAAACTCATATAGGGATTGAGGCAATTGCGCGCCTTTCCACAACAACACTTGTGGTTGCACCCACAATTGAACTTGTCCAGCAATGGAGGGACAAGCTTTCCAGGACATTCGGCGTAAAAGTTGGGCAGATTGGTGGAGGAGAGAAGGATATAGAGGATATTTCAGTTAGCACATATGATTCCGCCTACCTGATGGCAGAATCCCTGGGAAACAGATTCAGGTTCCTGCTTGTGGACGAGGTGCATCATCTTGCATCGGAA
>JAJZKX010000007.1 GCA_021850745.1 Thermoplasmata archaeon | reverse complement strand
GGATGCGGAGTCTGAGAATATCCAGAGAAGGATGATGAAATAACCTACTATGAAGAGAAGGCTGGATATGACTATGGAGAGGATAAGGAATGGAATGATCAGGAATATTGGCCTGAACATGTAGAAAATATCCTTTATGGGCTGTATTGAGATGTGCTGCGCAATCTTGTCCAGGAGAAATCCTATTATCGAGAAGGCGGCGAATATGAAGAAAATATCCTGCTGGTTGATCCCGTCCCTGATTGCCATGGCGGGAAGGAAGATCGATACTATGCAGATGGAGAGGTAAAGCAGTGCCTGGATTGCAAGGAATGGAAACACGATCTTCCTGTTAGTCACCATGTCGAATGATTTCAGAGGAGCGATGGCATTCCGTGCCAGATCCTTAAAGGAGGTTTTCTGAGTGAATTTGTTTGATGGCCCTTTCTGGGAAATAGAGTAAGCCATTGCAAGGAACCCGAGCAGAAGGGCAACTACTGAAATAATGCCGTACAGCTCTATTATTTTCGTTCCTGTGAAAAGGCCACTGAGGATGAGCAGAGCGAATATTCCCACTGTGGAGACAAGGTCCTGGCTGAAGAAATTTCTCATTGGCTCCGTGTTCCTGAGATTTCTTTCCTGTTTCCGGCCCTTTACTGCCCTGTACATAGCGTGGGAGATGGAAAGTACGACGAATGCAAGTATCACTGATGCGAGGTTCAGTGAAATATAGAATATTGCTAGTGAAATTCCTGCGAAGAGAAATGCGAGTATTGGGAGTATATCGGTCCTGCCCCGTTCCATGTAGAAGCGCAACGGTATCCTTACAAGCAGGGCGCCAAGGATGCCCACTGAGTATACGACACCTAGGAAAACCAGGCTTATATTAAGTTCTATAAGGAGGAGAGGCAGGGAAACCCATACGAATGAGACAATAGCCGGCATCAGCATAGTTATGACTATTGAAACCAGTTCTGTGAGCTTCAACGATTTGTACCATGCTGTAAACGACAATTTTTCCAAGGAAATTACTGCATGTTAATTTTATCGCTATTATTTATACTTCGTCGTGTTTGATGCGAAATTTCACAATGAGTCCCAGCTCTTATGAAAAGATTATGAAAAAAATAAGCCAGACCTGAAATACTTAAATAAACCAAACCAATCCCATAGCTACGCCGTGATAGCTCAGTTGGGAGAGCGTATGACTGAAGATCATAAGGTCGCTGGTTCGATCCCGGCTCACGGCATTTTCCTTATTTCTCATTGTTTCTCCCTCGTATCAAACATTTACCCTTATTGAAATGGAAAACACCATGATTTATACGTTGAAACAAATCACAATACCATTGAACGCTCCGGAAGACCAGCTGATATTGGACAATACTCTTCTGATGGTTCTAGAACATTTCAGGATAGCAAAGGTCGACTATGCAAAGAATGTTACAAAATACACTGAAATCCAAAGAGACATTGTGAACCAATGCATTCGAAACCTAGAAAGCCAAGGTTTTCTTGAGAAATACACCAATACTTCAATAAAGAGGACTGCAGCCAAGTTGAAGAAAAGCCCGGAAGTCCACAAGCACCACACTTACTATCAAATAACCCGAAGTGGAATACTGGCCCTCAATAACATTAATCCTAAGAGGTATCTGGCTTTCCTTGCTGAAGACTGTATTTCGTATCTTGAAGGGAGAAAGGGAAGCCAAACTGGGGGCGAGAGGGAATCCAAATTGGTTAAGATGGGTCTGATAAATAGGGACCTAAAACTGACTATGATGGGCAAAAAGGTTTTGAATGAGATCGGTGGAAAATGAACTGCTTGTGGCTTTGGCTTCCTGGCATTAAGGATTGTTTCCATTCATTTTGCTTTAGGAAGTTGCACGTTTATTGAGTTTGATTGGGGATAATTATATTGCCAGACCCCACATTGAAGCAATAGCCCCCTACCCTTATATCAGTTGGAATGCCATTTTTCAAGGAGCCCTGAACGTATATCCTGCTTGGCCGCTTCATCTCGATACCCTGCTCTATGAACGTTTTCATTTCAGGTGGCAGTATACCATGCTTGAGTAACCATGCAGCAGCAGGCCCTGCGGCTGAGCCGGTAGCGGGATCCTCTCCGCCATAGAAAATCATTCTTGCGTGAAGGATGGCATCCTTGTCAACAGTCTCCCTTGATACGAGATAGAAGAAATGGCCCCCATGTTCCTCGATATACTTGTCCATCAGGCCGAAATCGGGCTGGATTTTTTCAAGTGTTTCTTTATGCTTCAGGGGAACAATGATGAATTCGTTGCCTGTTGAAACGGATTCAATTGGTATGGACTCATCAATTTCAACCTGGCTGATCCTCAATATTTCTGCTATATCTTCTCTTCTGTGCGTTTTTCCGAAAACAGGTTCAGGCTGGACCATTTCACCGTACAGTCCCTTTTCGCCTTCAATGAAAGTAACGTCAACCTTTCCAACCTTCAGGGATAGTGATATTTCCTTTCTGCCAAGAATTTCCTGCAGCACGAAAGAAGTCCCCAAGGTTGGATGGCCCGCAAACGGCAGCTCTTCCTCCACTGTGAAGATTCTAGCCCTGATTCCTCCGGGAGAATGGGCATCATCTTCGGGATTCAATACAAACGTGGTCTCTGATAAGTTCATTTCCCTGGCAATTTCCTGCATCTCTTCAACACTAAGTTCCCCAGTGTCAAGAAATACTGCAAGCTGGTTGCCTTTTAGTGGAGAATCTGCGAAAACATCCAACAGTCTGTAATTTAGAATTCTAGATGCCATAATGTCGATAATTCAGTGTTGGGTAATATGCATTTGCCAGGGCATTAGATTGAGGTTGCAATATTATATCTCTACCGCGGCATCTATGGTAAAATCTCCCAATGCCAATGTTCGTTTAGCGCATTTAGTATGAAGGAATACGGAAAAATGATTGGCGTTGTTTTTGCCGGAAGTTAAATTTGCTGATTGAATGATTCCCTTGTATGATTCAAAAAATAAATTTAAAAGGCAAGTTCCAGCTCTTTTCCGACTACTGGCATCCAAGAATTATTGGCCAGGTCAATGACACACATATCAAGCTTGCGAGGCTGAAGGGAAGGTTTGAGTGGCACCACCATGACACTGAGGATGAGATGTTCCTCGTGATCCAGGGCAACCTTGCAATTGAGCTTGAGGACGGCGTTATTGCACTAAGCGAAGGCGAAACTGTGGTGATTCCAAGAGGAGTTGAGCACTGCCCCGTCGCTGCTGAGGAGGCACTTGTCATGTTGATAGAGCCTGCCTCAACCGTGAATACTGGAAATATAAAAAGTGAAAAGACTGTGGACGCCCAATGGATCTAAGCCATATGCATTCCAGTTTGGAGAAAGTGGCTACTCTGCCAGTTCTCCCAGGTAGTCCTTTACATCCTGATCCTCGATGTCTGTAAACTCAGTCCCCTCGCTCGATGCAACTATTTTGCCGTTGTAAATGAGGTTTGTGTAGTCAGATACTTTCCTGGCCTGGCTCATGTCATGCGTGACCAGGATGACTGTATACTTCTCCTTGAGCCCTTTTATGAGGTCTTCGATCCTTCCTTTTGAAACAGGGTCCAGTGAGCTGGTTGGTTCGTCCATCATCAACACCTTTGGCCTCAGGATCAGGGCCCTGGCAATGCACAACCTCTGCTGCTGTCCTCCGGACAGTGTGTTTGCGTGCCTCTTGAGGTTGTCCCCCACCTCGTCATAAAGGCCAACCTCTTCAAGGGCGTTCTGCACCATCATATCCATGACACTCTTGCTCACCTTTGCCTGTAGCTTCAGGCCGAATGCCACGTTATCATAAATGGACATTGGGAACGGATTGGGCCTCTGGAACACCATGCCGATTTCCCTTCTCAGCTCCACATCATCATAATCCATGAGATTCTTCCCCTGGAAGGTCACGTTTCCATTGACCCTTATTCCGGGCTCAAGATCAGTGAGCCTGTTCAGGCACCTGAGCAGGGTGCTTTTCCCTCCCCCTGATGGCCCCACTATTGTGTTTACCCTGTTGGCATAAATGTCGATATCGAGGCCATTGATGATCTCCTTCTTGCCTGCGTTGACTTTCAGATCTCTGATTTCAATTATTTTTTCCATTTCTTTTCACCCTTGGATTTTCCTTTCGCGCCCTGTTCAGGAGGCGATTCAATGAACACCTTATTTATGACTGCACCCAGCGGCGCAAATACCCTGCGGAGGAATCTCCCCACCACGTCTTCATATTTTGAGATGAATATGAGTACAGTAACGCTTATGATTAGGATCATTGCTGATATGAAAGCAAGATTGTGAGCGTATGCTGAAGGCTGGTTGATTCCGTTCCACACAAAGTATGTGAGGTATCCCACCGGGGAGTGTGTCAACCCAGAGGGCAATCCAGCACTGTTGAAACTTGCTGTGTATAGGAGCTGTGCTGTTTCCCCTGCAGCAATGCTGACTGAAAGCAGGATTCCAGATAGAATGCCTGCACTGGCCTGAGGCAGGAGAATCCTGGTTGCCACGTTCACATGGTCTGCTCCAAGCGCATATGCGTTCATTATCTGTTCACTCTGGATATTCCTGAATGACATCTCAGTGATGCGCATGATGTATGGAAGCATCATTACCCCAAGAGCAAGTCCGCCTGCAACAAGGGAATATCCTAGGTTGAACCTTATGACCAGGACAAGGTACCCGAACAGCCCGATCACTATGGACGGCACGCTGGTGAGTATGTCCGTGAAGAGCCTCATTGCCCCGGAAATGTGCCTGTTTGAAACTGCCTGAGTCAGGTATATGGCTCCGAACACGCCGGGGATCAGGGAGAACAGCAAGCCCATTCCAACAAGCTCCCATGTGCCAATGATTCCATTGAGCAGGCCTCCCTCAGATGTGTTGCCATAGGTGCTGAGGATGTTCCAGTTTATGGCCCCAGCGCCTCCCTTTATTATATAGGCAAATATGGATATCAGGATGGCAAGCATGAAGCCGAGGGCCAGGTAGCCCAGCAGCCTTGCCGCAGCATCCTTAGCCTTCCTTGAACTGTGCCTTTTCCACTTTATCTCGCTTCCGTGCATATCAGAGTTTATCATTTTCTACACCCCTCAGTGCTCCCCTTCCCGCAATCCTTCTGCCCAGCAGGTTCACTGCCAGGGATATGACCATCAGGAACAGGGATAATTCCGCAAGGGCGGAAAGGTTGATTCCCGTCCCCTGGCCAATTGCGCTGTCAAGATAGGCAACTATTGCTGCCGCCATTGTGTTGATGCCTGAGTAAATGCTTGAGGGAAGCACGTTGACTATGCCTCCTCCCACCATGAGAACTGCCATGGTTTCACCCAGGGCACGCCCAAGGCCAAGAAGGGCCCCGCCGTAAGTGGATGAACGGGAGTAGTTGGTTGCAAGGTATTTTCCAAGCTCCCACTTTGTTGCCCCCAGTGATACCAACCCCTGTTTGATCTCTTTGGGAGCTGAGTCGAAACTGTTCACCATAACCGATGTTATGATGGGGGCAATCATGAGGCTAAGTATCAACCCTGATGCTATTATGCCGCTTCCAGTGAGAACTTCCCCTGAAAACCCTGGAATAAAGTACATGTTGCTCCTCATCCATGGTTCAATGGTGTTGAGCAGCAGCGGTTCCAGAACTACTATTCCCCAGAGGCCGTAAACTACGCTTGGTATTCCCGCAAACAGTTCTATGAGCGAAACCAGCGGCCTCTTTGCCCTTGCCGGAAGATACATCTCCACTCCCAGGGAGACAAGGAAACTCACAGGGAATGCTATGAGAATTGCCAGAGCTGAAGAAATCAGCGTGCTCTCAATGAACAGAAGGGCCCCGAAGGACGCATTGGGTGGAACAAGAAACCCTCTGACCAATACTGGCGGACGGGACGAAATGCCCACGTTCCAGATATAGGATGTGAAGAATGTTGTGCCGTTGAATACTATTGAAGGCCAGGCGTAAAACAGAACGAATGCAAGGATCGTGATTAATACTAAAGCTGGTACAAGCGACATGAGAAAAGTGAAAAAATTAAAAAATTTATTTTTGGTATCCATAATTTACAGATCACCCAGTTATTTGATTTATCAGTGGTTTTGTGACGTTGTCCACCACGTTTGAAGGCAGGGCTACAAGGTTCAGCGGTGCCAGGTAGCTTGATGCGCTTCCGTCGTTCGGATTGACTACCCAGTTCAGGAATGCCTGCAGTGCACTGGCTTCTGCAGCACTGCTCTGTGTCTTCTGGACAATGACATACTCCATGTCAGCTATGGGGTATGAACTGCTTCCCGGCGCAAACTGGACCGCAATTGTCCCGTTTGCAGGTATCTGGCTAAGGTAATGTGAAACAGCTGTGGTCACGTTTGCCACTGTCGCATTCACGAAGTTGCCGTCCCTGTTCTGGAGGGTTGCAACGCCGAAGTGGTCCGCCTTGACCTGTGTCTGGTACGTGGCTGCAATGTACCCTATTGTGTACTGGGTGCTCGCCATTGCGGATATGATTCCGGGATTCCCAACTCCAGTGGTTGCTGCTGCAACTGAGGGCCATGTTACACTCACGCCTGAACCAACTGTGTCGTTCCATGTGGCATTACCCTTGCTCAGGAAGGATGTGAACATGAATGTGTCACCACTTCCGTCAGACCTGTGGACTGGTATTATGGTATGGTCTGGAAATGCGCTCGCAGGGACACTGGGATTGAGTGCCTCGATGGTGGGGGAGTTCCACTTCGTGATGGTTCCGTCATAGATGCCTGCTATCACGCTGGCATTGAGCCTCAGAGTGTAGCTGTTCAGTGTTGGGACATTGTATGCAATGTACTGGTACGAGATCAGAATGGGAATGTTCATGACAGTGGATGGTGCACTGGACGTCAATGCGGAAATCATTGCATCAGAAGCGCCGATCTGGACTGTGCCTGCTATGGCGCTTGAAATTCCTGTACCGCTTCCCGTTGAGGCTGTGATCACTGTTGCACCGCTGTAGTTGGATGCCCAGGTATTGAAGACCGGGTAGAGAAGGCTAGAGCCTGTCTCACTGAGGGTTATCAGGTTTGAGGACGCCCCTCCGGGCCCATGAATCTGGTTGATCAGAGGCTGGACAATCTTGCTAACCACATTTGAGGGCAGAGGTGCGAGGTTCAGCTGGTCAAGGTACTTGCTCTGGCTGCCTCCGGATGGTGAGACCACCCATGACAGGAAGTCCTTAATGGCCGTTGCCTTTGCAGTTGAAGACTGGCTTTCGTTGATGATCACATATTCCATGTCTGCAATTGGATAGGATGTGTTACCGGGTGCATACTGAACCGCTATTGTTCCGTTTGCAGGAATCTGGCTGAGGTACTGTGATACAGCTGTTGTGACATTTGATACTGTTGCGTTGACATAGTTGCCTGCCTGGTTAAGAAGCTGGGCTACCCCAAAGTGATCTGCATGTACCTGCTGGTTGAATGTTGCTGCGATATAGCCCATGGTGTAAGGCGTGTTGTTCATCGCCTGCACTATTCCCGGGTTCCCGACGCCAGTGGTTGCTGCTGCAACTGAAGGCCATGTTACGCTCACTCCGGATCCAACGTTCTTGTCCCATGTTGCGTTCCCCTTGCTCAGGAATGAAGTGAACATGAACGTATCTCCACTTCCGTCGGATCTGTGCACAGGTATGATGGTCTTGTCGGGGAAATCCGCGGCAGGAACTGTTGGGTTCAGGGCAAGAATGGAAGGATCGTTCCACTTTGTGATCGTACCATCATAGATGCCTGCTATGACATTAGCATTGAACTTGAGCGTATAATTGTTCAAAGTAGGCACATTGTATGCAATGTACTGGTACGAGATCAGAATGGGGATGTTCAGGACTGTAGAAGGTGCACTTGAAGTGAGGGCTGCTATCATTGCATCTGATGCTCCTATGTCCACAGTACCGGCTATCGCGCTGGAAATTCCAGTTCCACTGCCTGTCGAGGCTGTCGATATGGTTGCATTGGTGTAGTTCTTCGCCCAAAGGTTGAATACAGGATAAAGCAAACTTGACCCTGTTTCAGTCAAAGTGACCTTTGAGGACCCGCTGTTGTTGTGCAGCTCAAAGGCTGTCACCCCTGAGGCTACAATAATGATTGCAACTATTACTGCAATTATTACATTTCGTGTATTCATGTGGTTCTCATTTATAAGATGAACATTGGCTATTTGGAAAAACCCCAATGTAAATATGTGCCACTAATGTGCCCTATAGTCCCTATATCAGATTATATATTCTATGGTCCAATTCATGGAGTGGACTCAGTCTGGCATTTTTGCCCACGTACTATTGTATTTTTACTCTTAAATTGAGTTCTGGATGTATACAGGTTTATCGGAAGGATGCAGATAAGAAGAAAAATTATGGGAAATATATGGGCCGCTTGTTTGCATTGCAGCCGAACTTAGCTGGTTATTGTTGGCCCCTTGAGCTTGTCCGAAGTCTCAGATATGGAGAAGAATGCAATTGCAAGCATTATTTCTGCCACAAGGATCAGCAGGAATCCAACTGCGATTATAGTAGTAACCGCCCCTATAAGGAATATGAGGCCAGTGGTGCCGAACAATCTCATGGAAATGCCGCTATCAATTTTTGACAGGCTTATTCTGATGAATACTGCAGATATTATGAAAAGCACCCATATTGCAAGCAGGAATGGAATCCACCCGAGGGCAAATGCAATCCAGTCCCCTGCGGTCACATTGGGCCCGGGAATAAATCCTGAACCAGTGAAAGTTCCAAGTCCCAGGAGCCTGTATATTGCAAATATCACGCTCACGCCCAGAACTACAATCGCAATTATCTCACAAATCACAGAATACAGCATGTTGTTGAATATTGACTTATCCTGAAGCAGGTCGGAAAGGTTCTTGATTGCAATGAGGACCATTATAAGGCCCGCAATCCCAAGTATCCATCCAATGGTGGGGACAGGGACCAGCAGAACCATTATTGCTCCTATGCCTCCAACTGCCTTTGTGGTCGAAAGAGTCGTCATATAGTTTTCAACTCCAATATAATGACTATTTTGCAGAATTTATCCCTGCCTGCTCACCAGTGAGGAAGTATATCAGATTGAAGTGCTTCACTAGCCTGCTGTTTCCCATATACCGCATTGCGGCTCTCCTCATCTTGCGCCTATTGTCCGGTAGAGTTGCATTTTTGCTCCGGCCGTGGACAGAAACTTGATTGCAGGCAGGGTTTGGGTTTATCCAAATTAGATGCAATCCAGCATAGGCAAACAGTTTATCCTCTATTCCTCTCATCCAGCCATGAAAGCAAACTTGAAGGAAATGTTCCAGGGCAGGGAGATTGTAATCGCACCTGGAGCCTATGATGCCATAAGCTCCATGCTTATTGAAAAGGCTGGATTCAAGGCTATTTACGTTGGAGGGGCAAGCACATCATATTCAACACTGGGAAAGCCTGACCTTGGCTTTGTAGGCCTGGAAGGCATGACTGGCCAGATTTCCAGGATAAGCGATGCATCCAGTGTTCCACTCATATGTGATGCCGATACCGGTTATGGGAACGAGTTGAATGTAGCCTTCACGGTCAGGGCATTTGAGGCAGCTGGTGCTTCCGCAATTCAGATTGAGGATCAGGTTTCGCCGAAGAGGTGCGGGCATCTATCCGGGAAGGAAGTCATCCCTCCGGATGAAATGGAAATAAAGGTGAAGGCTGCGGTGAAAACCAGGAAGAATGCCCTCATTATTGCCCGTACAGACGCCCTGGCAGTTAACGGCATTAAGGATGCCGTTGAACGGGCAAACCGCTATCTGGAAGCCGGCGCAGACATGGCATTCGTGGAGTCGCCTCGCACAGAAGAGGATCTCCACCTCATCGGAAGGGAAGTGAAGGGGCTGAAGATGGCAAACATGGTTGAGGGCGGTAGGACCCCCTTGACACCTGCCAAGAAACTCCAGGAGATGGGATTTAACCTTGTCATCTACCCGGGGGCAGCAATAAGGGCAGCGCTTATGGGAATAAACAGGATGCTTGATTCACTCATGAAAGAAGGAACAACTTCAGGGTATCTTGAGAATATGGTTGATTTCGGATCACTCCAGAAAATACTTGGGACAGAGGAAATACTGAAACTGAACCTTTGAAAGAATCAGAGAGGGGTGGTTTCCAGCATGCCCCTCTTTTTCAGTACTTCGATGATCCCGCCGGCATCAATTATCTCCATGAGGAATTCAGGCAGTGGATCAAAATGAAGCTCCTTGCCATCCTGATTGCTGACAGTTCCACTGTCAAAATCCACAGTTATGGTATCACCTTCAGTGCACATATCAGCAATGCCCCTGCAGGAAACGGATGGGAACCCGAAGTTCACTGAATTTCTGAGGAAGAGCCCGTTAACCGTCTCAGCAATTGCACAACTTAGGCCAAGGCCTTTCAGGTTTGCAGCAGCCGGCCTTGAAGAACCAACGCCGAAGTTCCGGCCTGCAACCAGGATGTCACCTTTCTTCACCTTTGCTGCCCAATCAGGGCGGTTGGCCCACATTGTGTAAAGAGGCCTCTTCTCCTCTGGCTGCGTGTAGCAGATGTGGGGGTACATGAGATCGGTGTTTATGTCATTGCCAAAAACCCAGACCCTGCCTGTGTATGTGTGTCCCATCAGGCACCCCCACTGAGATAGGGCCGCGGATCGGCGATTTTACCTTCTATGGCTGAAGCTGCAACTGTGGCGGATGAAGCCATGTATATTTTCGCATCCCTTGAGCCCATCCTGCCCTTGAAGTTCCTGGTGGTTGAAGTGATTCCGGTCTCTCCGGGGCCAAGCAACCCCATGTGCCCACCGAAGCACGAGCCGCAGGTCGAGTTTGTAACTATTCCGCCTGCCTCGATTATTGCCTGGATGTAGCCGCGCCTCTCAGCCTCAAGGTAAATCTCCTGGGTTGACGGCGTAACTATGAGCCTTGAATCCCTGCTGACCTTTCTGCCCTTCAGTATCCTGGCTGCGATTTCAAGGTCTGAAAGCCTCCCGTTTGCGCAGGATCCGATTGTGGCCTGGTCAATGGGTGTCTCCTTGATCTCATAGACATTCCTTGCGTTGCGCGCCACTGAATCAGGAAGGGCGACCATTGGCTCGAGCCCGTTCATTTCCACGTAAACTTCCCTGCCATACTCTGCATCCGGATCCGGATGTGCAGGAACATATTGTGACTCAGCCCGGGCAGAAACATATGTTTCAAGCACCGGATCATATGGAAATGCTGCAAATTCTGCACTGAGTTCAGCGCACATGGTTGAAATGACAGCCCTCTGGTCAACCGACAGATGTGCAATTCCACTGCCGGAGAATTCAATGTTCTCATTGGGCACATCGCCAAGCTCGTTGGCAAGCTTGAGGAATACATCCTTTGCTTCCACGCCTGCGTTAAGGTCCCCTTCCAGATTTACCCTGTTTGTTTTGCCCACTATGAACCATGTCTCCCCTGTGCAAAGGACCTGCATGAGTTCCGGCATCCCCAGGCCACGCCCTAGTGAGTTGTATGCACCCGTTGCTATGGTGTGTGAATCTGTGTTGGCAATGATCCTTCCGGGCAAGAGCCACCCCTTTTCAGCCGCCAGGGCATGGGATATCCCTCCCCTGCCGTACCCGAAGAAATCCCTGATTCCCCATTTGGAGACCAGTTTCTTTATCTTTGCTGTGCCTTCAGCCACTTCTGTGGTTGGGGCAGGCACAAAGTGGTCGAAGATAATGGCCACCCTGTCTGGATCAAATACCTCCCTGGGAGGATTCCTGAGAAGCTCAGGATGAAGGCCCGCAATGTCAAGCATGATTGCCTTGTCCACTGTAACCTTCACTATGTCGCCGGGACCTACCTCTTTGCTCTCCACTGTGGAGTGCCGCGACAGTATCTTTTCGATTATGTTCATTGACATGTAATCATTTGGCTCTGGCTATCGGCCTCTTGATGAATTCCCCCGCCGGGTTAAGGAGTTTGCCATTCTCATAAACAACATTTCCCCTCAGGATTGTGGTTTCCGCCCACCCGTTTAGTTCTAGCCCCTCGAATGGGGTGAAATCCTGTGCCGAGTGCAGGTCCCTGTGGGTAACTTTCTTCTTCCTTGAAGGATCGAATATGACGAAATCCGCGTCGAATCCCAGTGCAATGTCTCCTTTCTTCCCGAAGAGAGCATGGACCCTTGCCGGATTCAGGGTTACAAGTGCAGCAATTTTTTCAATTGGGATGTTCCTGTTGATGTGGCCTTCGCTCACCACAGCAGGAAGGAGGAGTTCGGTTGCCCCGTAGCCGTTCTCAGCGGACCAGAGTTCATTCCCCTTATTAGAAGCCTCAATGCTTGCGTGGTCCGAGCCCACTGTGTCGACCCTCCCTTCCCTTATGCCTTTCCATAGGGCCTCCTTGTCGCTTGAAGACCTTATTGGTGGGTTGACCTTGCCATGGATGCCCGCGTCTGAGTCCACAGTCAGGGAGAGGTGGGATGCTGTTGTTTCAACTCTTACGTCAACATCGGGGAATAGTCTCTTCATCTCATCAATTGCATTGAGGGCGGTTTCACTGCTTACGTGAAGGATATTGATTGGGCAGCCTGTTTCATGGGCAAGCTCGAAGGCTTCCATGATTGCCAGCCTTTCTGAAGCAGGCGGCCTGGCCCTGCTGTATGCCTGCAGTGGGTTGAGACCGAGCTTCTTCATGTCCTCCTTTGTCTTCTCGAGGTTAACCCTGATAATTTCGGCATCCTCTGCATGGATGCTCAGCCTTGCCCCTTCTACCTTGCCCTTGAGGGAAGCGATCTGTGACATTATGTTGTAAAGGTGCCCAAGGTCGTATGGATCATCGGAGAGAAGGTATTCTTTCTCAACTGAGCCTTTCCTCACCTCACTCTTCAGGTTCAGGCCCTTGTAGAACATGTAATACTTGAAAGTGGTCACTCCCTGGTTTCCTGCAAGATCAGGAATTTCATCAACATGTGTTCTGGTTACCGGTGCAAGATTGAACCCGTAATCTGTGTAGAAGTTACCTTTTGATAGGTCGAGAACCTTCTTGAAGAGCTGGCTGTATGGCTCTGAAGTGTTGAGATAGTTCCTTCCAGACCTGAAATAGCTCAGTATAGTGGTGGCACCTCCTGCAGCCGCGCTCCCTGATTCTGACTTTGCATCTTCTGAGAATGGCCTGTATATTCCCACGTGGAAATGAGAGTCAACTAAACCGGGAAAAACGTATTTCCCTGTTGCGTCGATTGTTTTTGCGGTTCCGTCCTTGTCTATTTCATTGCCGATTGCTGAAATCTTTCCGCCCTTTACGCCAATTTCAACATTCCTGGTGAACTTGTCAGGGAAGACCACCTTCCCTCCCTTAATCAAAAGATCTAACATTATTCAGCCAGAACATATCTTTATTTAAGAATTAGTCTGAAATTGTTAGCCTGACGAGGAGAAGAGGCAGGATACACCGGAACATTATGAAGGACCCGGCGATTATTTTGGCTTCATGATGGAAAGATAGTTATTTTCTGCATTGCATCTCCATGAATGAGCCCTGACTTTGATATTGCAGTCATAGGAGGCGGAGGGGCAGGCCTTGTTTCCGCCATCTCCGCAGCCCAGTCCGGGAAGGCTGTTTTATTGCTGGAGAAAACCAATGAGATCGGCGGGCACACGCTGAATACACAGGGAATGTTTCCGGCTTCCTACACCCGATTCCAGAAAGCGCTTGGCATTGTCGATTCGCCTGAGGAAATGACCAGGGATATCCTCGGGGAGAATGGAAATTCTGTGCCGTATGATGTTGTCCATAACCTTTCAGTGAATAGCGGCCATGTCGCAGAATGGTTGGTTGATTTCTGCGGGCAGGAACTGGAAGTAGCAACTGATTTCAAGTATCACGGCTACAGCAACTTCAGGATACATTCTCCCCCAAGCAGAACTGGAAGGGAAATCATCACGACTCTCCTTGGAAAGGCACAATCCATGGGCAACATTGAGATCATCACTGAGCATGGGGTTTCCAGGCTCATTCCCGGAAACAAAGGGTCAGTAACTGGACTTGAGGTTTCAGGCTCCGGCGAGGAGATCAGAATCGGTTCCGCCATAATCACAACGGGTGGTTATGGGGCCAATAGGGCTTTTGTTGAGAAGTACATGCCGGATGCTGCAAAAATGATGTATTTCGGTAGCTCAGAACATCGGGGAGAATCAATCATATGGGGAAGTGACCTTGGTGCAGAGCTTGATTACCTGAACTCCTACCAGGCCCACTCCGCAGTTTCCTCTGTTGGCACCCTGATTACATGGGAAACTGTAATGAAGGGTGCGATAATTGTCAATTCCCTCGGGGAAAGGTTCGCGAACGAAATCACAGGGTATTCAAGATTTGCAAAGTATATCGCTCACCAGCCTGGATCCTTTGCTTACGAAATTTATAACGGGGAGATTCATGAAGAAATGCTTCAGAGGTATCCGGAATACAGGGAGACTAATTCGCTTGGAGGGGTCAGGAAATTTCAGAGCATTGAAGAAATGGCATCATACATAGGCTGCGGAGCGGATAAGCTGAGAGATACCTTTTCATCGGTTATGCCGCGTGTTGAGAACAGGGCAACGGACAAGTTCGGAAGGGATTTCTTCATCTCCCTTGAAGCTCCTTATTATGCAGCAAAGATTACTCCAGCCCTTTTCCACACACAGGGCGGCCTCAGGGTCGGAAAGGATGCCAGAGTAATCCTGAAAGGCGGTGCAAGCTGCAGGAATGTTTTTGCTGCTGGAGATGCCGCTGCAGGCATAACAGGGCCCGGCCCGGATGGATATGTGAGCGGTTCTGGGCTTCTATGCGCATTTACCTACGGCTGGCTTGCAGGAAAAAATTCGTCAGAAATTAAATAAAAAATTGGAATTGTTTGAAAACCTTAAATTGCGTTCTCTTCCAATTCTACAGTTGGGCTTGCAATCTTCCACGGGAATGCTATTATGAGAAGTACAAACAGTGGAATGATTATGACGTACAGCAGTATGGAGTTCCATGCCACATTGAGGGCAAGGGCTGATCCGATTATTGTTGGGACAATGATGTTTCCAACCCACTGGAATCCATAACCGTATGTTGATGCAGTTGCCCTCATTCTTGTGGGGTAAGCCTCGTTGATGTAGAGTGGCCAGGCGGCCCAGAGTGACCAGAGGAACACCTGGAACAGGATGTAAAGGGCAACCACAGAGTACAGGGTTGTTGCATACATCATGCCAACGAGCATAATTGCTGAAAGCACCAGGTTTATGAAAATGACGTTCTTTCTGCCAATCTTCTTCCCAAGGGGTGCTGCATAGAGGAATCCCAGTATGGACAGTGCATAGCCGATGAATTCGTATTCAAGGGTGCTTGCAAAGCTGAATCCCTTTGTTGCAATTAGGTAGTATGGGAAGTAGATCAGGTCAAAGGCGACAACTCCCGCTGCGTAAGTTACAAATATTGCAATGAGCAGGCTGGTTCTTGCGAATCCTTCTGAGTACATCTGCACGAAGGTGTTCTTCACGGCCTGTTTAATGTCTGCCTTGTATTCCGTGTGAACTTCTTCTGCCTTCTTCCTCTGCGCTTCTTCCCTGGCCTTCTTGATATCCTGGAACCTTGGGGTTTCCCTCATGCTTTTTCTCATGTAGAGGACGAAGACGGCTGGTATGATGCCTATGAAGAAAACGTATGGGAGGTAGATGTGTGACGAAACGAACAGGTAGACGATTGCAGCGCCTATTGCTGCCCCAGCTGGGAAGGTGAATGAAACGATCATCATTCCAAGTGTTCTCTGTTCAGGAGTTGTTTCCTCTGCCACGATTGTGAAACCGAGCGGTTCATCCCCGCCAGTTCCCAGGCCGCCGAAGGCCCTGGTTGCAGCAAATGTTGCAACAGTGGTTGCAAAGGCTGTAAAGAATGAGCCCACTGCATAAATTATGGTCATGATCATGAAGATGAACTTACGGCCATACTTATCTGCAAGGCTTCCAAAGCCAAATGCTCCAATAGCTGACCCGATGAACATGAAGTCTGTCATCAGGGTTATGTTCGTTATGTGGAATAGGGCAGTAATACCCGGCAGGGCTCCAAGAAAGAGCTCAAAGTCCATTGCCGCAAGGGTCGCCCCGAAGAATGCTGCCAATATGGCTACATTCCTGTAGTGACGGTCGCTGTCTGTCATTGCCAGATTCATGCGGAGGCTGATATTTAAAACTTGCTTAGATATAATGCCAAAGACCCAATGTTTAACAATTAATATGCGATCTTACGAAATAAATACCACATTTATCAGGGTTATCAGAGCATCCCTCCAACCTTTCATCTTATGCAGCATTTCCTTATGAAAAATTCTGGCCATAGGCTTATCTGGTGAAGATGTCCCTGTTTCTGCTGTGCATAACTGCCATCGCCGCAGTGGACACTAGCGCTATGCCGCCAAGAAGCGCAAAGCTGTCCTGGAAGCCGATGTGGAGGCTCAGATATCCAAATGCCACTGGCACGGCAATAAACAGGACATTGTTGTACGCCAGGAAATAAGAGTTGGCCACACTCCTTTCCTCAGGCTTGGTTCCCCTTGCCACAAGCATGGAAGATATGGGGAAGATTGAGCCGTGGGGAATGCCCAGCACCGCCATGAGTGCAACAAACACGATGAAGGATGACATGAAGGGAAGCACAATCAGCGAAGCGATTGTAATTGCTGAGGATACGATGAGGGGAACAAAGAGGGCCTTGAATGGCCTGATTGCCATTGAAAGCCTGGTGAGGAACGATGTGGCAAAGAAGAGTATGAATACCGAATATGCTGTGCTGCTTGAAACGTGGAAGCTTTCAACTGCAAATATGACCAGGAATGAGGTTATTGCGGCAAATGGCACATTGTAGATTGTTATGGAAAGAAGCGATGTTATGAGCCCCCTGTTCATAAGGGCAGCCCTGCCGCCCTTCACTTCCTTATTCATCTTGGGGAACTTTACAAGAGGGGAAACCACTAAGCCGATTACCGACAGACCCATGAATGGGAGGAATATCTGCTTGTACGATAGGAAAGTCAACAGCCATGTTTCAAGGGATGGCCCAAGCACAAGGCTTGTGCTCAGGCTCACAGAGTAGATTGCAAGAAGCCTCATCTGCACTAAGTGGTCCTTGTGGAGTGAAGCTGATGTGATTATGTTCGGGAAGATAAAGCCAGATGCAATGCCAGAGGCAACCGCCACCGGCCACAGTGTCACAGGGGTTGAAAGGTAGAAAAGCAGCATTGAAACTGGTATGGCTGCATTGCATGCGATGAAAACCCTCCTCCTTGTGCTGGCCCTGAGCATGGGATTAAGGAATGATGTCACCACAAATGTGGAACCATAGAGAACCGCAGAAATCAGGCCGACTTCTACGTTTCCAAAACTGAAGTTGTACTTTGCAAGAAATGGCAGCGATGTCACCACCATGTTGTTCACGGAGCGTGCTGAGATTGTGGCAAGAATAAGGATTATGGCCGAATAAAAAAGTGCAAACTTTTGCTTTCCAGCCTGTTCCGCTTCAGTCATTTCCTTTTCCGACTCTTTCTCCTCCCTTTACATCATGTGACTCTGATTTGAATTCAGTTGGAAAGGTTAATATCAATTTAGTTCAAAAACGTTATTTCATCCGGGCCTTCCGGAACAATACTGGCAGAATGGCGGGTTTTCCAGGAAATTGACTCATTTGCCCATGAATTCGCCGTAGATGGAGAGAAGCTGGTTACAATGGTTTTCCTTGCTGAATTTCCCAATGGCAAAATTCCTTGAAGCCTCATTGAGCTCTGACATTTTCTGGTGGTCATTCCTCAGTGATATGAGGATGTCCCGGACTTCTTCCGGATGGTTGAAATCAACGGGTATGAGGCCAGACTCAACGCCGTTCACATAGTGCGTTAGGGGGAAATTGGTCGGTACAACGGATGGAAGCCCGGAAGAAAGGGCCTCTAGAACAGATATTCCAAATGTGTCGGTCTCAGATGGGTACATGAAAAGATTTGCATCAGACAGCAGCTTGAGCTTCTTCGTTTCGTCCACATAGCCAGTGAACTCTAGGCTATCCATAAGGCCACGTTTCTTTGCTTCCCTCATGAGGTTCTCTGCGTCAGGCCCAGTGCCCGATATCACGAACCTGAACCTCTTGTCCCCACGGAGTTGCTCCGAAATGTCTAGTACCCTGAATACGCCCTTGTCCCTGGTTATCCTGCCAAGGTACTGGACTATGAATGGATCAATGGATCTCTTGCATGTGTTGAATTTCCATGTATCCACGAAGAGAGGCAGCTCCCTCGAGTTTCTGATGTTGCTCTCCTGGAGGTATGAAAGGGTTTTTGAGCTGGGGGCAAGGACAAGGTTGCACTTCCTGTACAGGTAGGAGTTGTATCTCCATGACAGGCGAAAAAGAAAATTCTTCAATGGCAGCTTCAGTGATTCGCGCATCCTGACGAAGTCTGTGTGGAAAGTTGCGAAAACTGGGATTTTCTTGGCCCTTGCAAGCCTGTAGCCAAGGGAACCCATGAAGGGGTCGTGTATGTGGATGACATCAAAATCAATCCGGGAGGCTATCTTGTACAGATACATGGGGAACGGGTTCACCGGCATGTTGTACTGCGGATAGGCAGGGAAAGGCACAGTCAAAGGGATATGTACATTCTTTTCCGTCCTGTCCCCATTGAAGGAAAAAACGTGGACTTCATGGCCCAGGTCTTCAAGTTCACGCTTTACGTCACGAAGGTAGTGCGACACCCCGTCAGGGGTGGGGTAGTAAGTGGTTGTAAAGAATCCGATCTTCATTTAATGGGCACGTAGTTAGTCCTATTCAGTACTTAAATTGCGTTATTTCTGCTGCGCCGTTTATCACAAGCTCATGCGTAATTTCACTTCATCTTTGGCTGCAGTCTGGCAAACCTATGTTTGTCACTTGAAAAATTCGTATTTCAGCGTATAGTCCCTCCAGTTCTCCGGAGGTATGTTGTACTTCGTGCAGATTTCCGGCACGTCCACGCCATGCTTAAGAAGCTTTCTGATCTCCTTGACGGTTTTCTTGTCTAGTTCAATCATCTGGGCACCCCTGTGTTACAGAAAAGATACTCCTCCAGGGTTTAAATCTTTACCATGAAAATGGTTCTTAGACATGCTGAAGGCAAGGGCCATATTGGAATTGCTATTGTATTGAATCAACACCCGGTTTTCAAAATTCATATATATGATCGGCTGTTCATATATTGAGGTAAATGGGAGTATTGGAGAAAGAGTTCAGCATAAAGACGCATGATGGGACTGACCTGAATGTTTTCACTGCAAAGCCTGACGATGGGAAGGAACACCCCGCTGTGCTTGTCATAATGGAAATATGGGGTGTTACCCCATTCATAAAGCAAGTGTGCAAGAGGCTTGCAGAGAATGGTTATGAAACCCTTGCGCCGCATCTCTATTCAAGGAAGGAGCAGATTGGCCTTTTCACTGAGGAAAACATCATGGATGCCATGAGACCATTCTGGGCATTACCACCTGAGAAAAGGAGAGACAAGGCAGCAGTTCAGGAGTTGCTCTCCAAGGTTTCTGACAATTCAAGGAAGATCGTGAGCGAGATCATGTTGAACAGGTCAGAGACTGAGAAGAACATGGTAAAGGACCTTGAGTATGCCTATGAATACATGTTCAGGGATAAGCCCCAGAAGCTCAGGGGAGTTGTGGGCTTCTGCCTTGGCGGAGGCCTTGCTTTCCAGCTTTCAACCCAGAAGCCCTTTGGAGCATCGGTCATCTTCTACGGGGCAAACCCAAGGAATATCGACGATCTTGCCAAGATAAGGGGACCGGTCATGGGCCTATATGCAGGTGAAGACGGGAACATAAACAATGGGTTGCCGGAACTGCTTGAAAATGTAGTGAAATACAAACTTAACTTTGAGATGAAGGTCTACCCGGGAACCTACCACGCGTACT